>JAISQW010000001.1 GCA_031273925.1 Endomicrobium sp.
GAATTAATAATGCCGATAGCTATGGAGGAGCAATTAAGATTTGCGATTAGAGAAGGTAGCAGAACTGTTGGTTCAGGAATTGTAACTGAAATTTTAGATTAATTAAGAAATATTTTATAAATACTTGGAGATCTAAAAAAATGGTAAATAGAATTATTGTGTCTATGATGTGTAGTGTATGTAAAAATAAAAACTATTTTTTTAGTACAAGCAAAAAGTATGAAAAAAAACTTTTACTAAAAAAGTTTTGTAAAAATTGTTCTAAACATACTAATCATGAACAAAAGAAATAATTTATCATATTAATATTATTATAAGAAAAGGGGCATAAGCTAATGGTAAACTATTGGTCTCCAAAACTAATTTTGAGGGTTCAAATCCTTCTGCCCCTGTTTATAGTGGTGTCATGTTTTATACTTTTTTTATTAGGAAGATTAAATTAAAGTGAAGTTAATTAAAACTGTTTTACGGTTTATTAAAGATGTATATTATGAACTTAAAAAAGTTGTATGGCTTGATAGTAAAAAGATTATTGGAATTACTTTTGCCGTAATTATGTTTGTTATTGTTATGTCTGTTTTTGTAAGTTTGATAGATTTATTTTTAGGTAAATCAATAAGTGTTATATTATAAAGCTGAAGTAAATAAATTGAGGTAAATAAAATGTCAAATCGTTGGTATATTGTTCATACTTATTCAGGACATGAGGATAGAGTTAAAAAAAAACTTGAGATGACTGTTACGAATTTGAATATGAATGATGTTATTTCTCAAATACTTATTCCAACAGAAAAAATACTTGAAATAAGACAAAATCAAAAAAAAATAAAAAAACGGAAATTTTATCCAGGGTACATCTTTATTGAAATGGCAATGAATAATATGACGTACTGGATTATAAGAAACACAGTAGGTGTTACAGGTTTTTTAGGAGGAGTAAAACCTGTTCCTGTATCACAAAATGAAGTAGTAAATCTTTTAAATATTATTGCTGGACATAACAAATCGAAACCAAAACCGGAGGTATTATTTGAAAAGGATGAAAATGTTCGTATTGTAGAAGGCCCATTTAAACATTTTATTGGAGCAGTAGAGGAAATTAATCATGAAAAAGGTAAGCTTAGAGTTATGGTAACCATATTTGGTAGGCCAACTCCAGTTGAACTTGATTTTTTGCAAGTTGAAAAAATATAAAAGGATAATTATCAAATCAAAATTGGAGAATAATACATACAATGGTATCAAAAAAAATAAAAGCAATTGTTAAATTACAAATTTTAAGTAATGAAGCAAGTCCGGTTCCACCAGTAGGTCCAGCTTTAGGACAACATGGTATAAATATTATGACTTTTTGCAAACAGTTTAATGAAAAAACAAAGACTATGGAAAAAGGTATGATTATACCTGTTATTATAAACATATTTGAAGATAAATCATTTACTTTTATATTAAAAATGCCTCCTGTTTCTGCTTTAATAAAGAAAGCTGTTGGTATTGTAAAAGCATCAGGTACACCAAACAGATATAAGATTGGTAAAATCACAAAATTGCAAGTAGAAGAAATAGCAAAAAAGAAAATGGCAGATTTAAATGTCAATGGAAATATTGAAGCTGCAAAATTTATGGTTGAGGGAACAGCTAAAAGTATGGGGATTGATATAGTGGAAAATGAATAATTAAAAATACATTTTAATCATTCATTTAAGATAATAGTATAAAAAAATATTGTAAATGTTGTATCATATTGTGTTGTGTTTATGTGTAAAGAAAGGAGTGATAAAAGTGTCTAAGAGAATAGAAAAGATATCGAAATTTGTTGATAAAAAAAGAAAATATAATATAACTGAAGCAATTAATATTATAAAAAATACTGCAATAGCTAAATTTGATGAAACGATTGAACTTCATGTTAAACTTGGTATTAATGTAAAAGATGGCGACCAAATAATTAGAGGAACAATAATTTTACCATATGGTACAGGAAGAATTAAAAAGATTGCAGTTTTAGCGTTTGGTGAAAAACAAAAGGAAGCTGAATTAGCTGGTGCCGATGTTGTTGGATATAGTGATTTAATTAATGATATATCAAACAGTAAACTTAATTTTGATATTTTAATAGCAACACCAGATACAATTAAAGATTTAAAAAATGTTGCAAAGATACTTGGCCCAAGAAATCTTATGCCAAATTTTAAATCTGATACAATAACATCTGACATATTTAATTCAGTTTCTGAATTTAAAAAGGGAAAAATTGAATATAAAAGCGATTCTTTTGGTATTATTCATATTCCAGTTGGTAAAGCATCTTTTGAGTGTGATAAGATTATAAGCAATATAAAATTCTTTCTTAAAACTATTGAAAATAAAAAACCTCCGAAGTTGAACGATCAATACATAAAAAATATTGCTATTTCATCAAGTATGGGAGTTGGTGTATTTATTGAAAATAAAAAACATACTATATAATGTCGTTTTTGTTCTTGTAATAATTTAATTACATTTATTTTATGGACGACTTAGCATAGTCGTCCATAACTTTTATATTATAGGCACGAGTTTATAAAATGAAAAAGTTGCAAAAAATAAAAGAAATACTTGAAATTGCAGCAAAAGAAGAAAAAATAGAAATAATTGATGTTGAATGTGTTAATGAAAATAAAAATAAAATTTTAAAAGTTTTTATAGATAAACATGTTCCAATAACAATAAAAGATTGTGAAAAAATGAGTTATATTTTTAATAAAATTTTAGATAAGAATGATATACTTAACTATCATTATATACTTGAAGTTTCTTCACCTGGATGTAATAGAGTTTTAAAAAAAAAGGAACATTTTATGAAATGTATAGGATCCAATGTGAGAATTAATGTTATTGAAGCAATTAATAATCAAAAACGGTTCTTTGGAAAACTTCTTTATCTTAAAAATGATTTTTTAATAATAAATGATGTAAATAACGGTATAATAAAAATAGAATTTTTAAATGTAAAAAAAGCGAATGTGGAGGATATAAATAATGGTTTGTAACGATGAATTTTCAATGATTTTAACACAAATAGAAAAAGATAAAAACATCAAAAAACAAGATATTTTAACTGTAATTAAAAATGCACTTATATCAGCATATAAAAAACATGTAGGTAAAAATGTTAATGTTGAGGCTGGAATTAATCCTAAAAATGGAGAAATGGTTGCGAAAGTGATAAAAGTTGTTGTTAAAAAGGTAAATAATCCTCTTTTAGAAATTTGCTTACAAGATGCAAACAAATTTGATCAAAATTTAAATATCGGTAGTGAGATAAAAATACCTTTAAACATTCAAGATTTTTCACGTATTGCTTCACAAACTGCTAAACAAATTATAGTACAAAAAATTAAAGAATCTGAACGAGTTGCATTGCTCAATGAGATGAAAGAAAAGGTTGGACAAATTGTTGATGGTTTTATACATCGCATATCAAATAAAGCTTATATAGTTGATCTTGGTAAAACTGAAGCCATTCTTCCTATTAGTGAGCAAATTTTTAGAGAAAAATTTACTATTGGACAACATATAAAAGCTATAATTGTAAAAGTTGATGAAAATACAAGAAATTCATTTGTTGTTTTATCAAGGTCAAGACCAGAATTTGTAAAAAGACTTTTTGAATCCGAGGTTCCTGAAATTTATGAAAAGATTGTAGAGATAGCAAATATAGTAAGATTCCCTGGTATAAGAACAAAAATAGCAGTATTGTCACATAATCCTAAAGTTGATCCTGTTGGTGCGTGTGTTGGTGTAAGGGGAGCGAGAGTTAAGCCAATTATTGATGAGTTAAAAGGTGAAAAGATTGATTTGATATCTTACTCTATTGATGCAGTAAAATATATATCAGGGGCATTATCACCAGTAAAAGTTATTTCTGTAAATATAATATCTCAAAAGGAGAATAAAGCAGAAGTATTAGTAAGTGATGACAAGCTATCTTTGGCTATTGGTAGAAATGGTCATAATGTAAGACTAGCTGCAAAACTTACTGGTTGGCACATAGATGTAAAATCAGAATTACAAAAAAAAGTTGATAACAATGTACAGATTTCACAAGAAATTGAGATTTATAAGAAACTTGATAAACTTAGCAAAAAAACTATAAAAAAACTTATTGATGCTGGGTTTAGAGATATAGAAAAAATAAATAATTTAAAAATTGATGATCTTATTGCTTTACCTGGTATAGGACAAAAAACAGCTAAAAAAATTGTTGAATTAATAAATATTAAACAATAATTTTGATTTTATATGTATGCGTAAAATATGTCAATAAATAATAAGTAGGAGTATTTTTATGTTAAAAAAACAAAATAATGAAAATAAAATAGTAAAAAAAAAGGTTTTAAAGTCTTTCAAAAAAAAAACAAATAAATCACAATCAATTAATCTAGTAGATACTAAAAAATCTCCTAAGTTAAAATTACAAGAACAATCTTTTAAAATAAAAAAAACAAAAAAAACATCACTTATTAAAAAAAATCAAAATAATTTAGTAAAACGTAAAAAACAACTGAATACAAAACATAAATGTAAAATTAAACAACCTCTAAAATTTAATATTGAGAAAAGTAAAAACAAA
The DNA here is from genome assembly GCA_031273925.1 of Endomicrobium sp. Lineage (GTDB taxonomy): Bacteria > Elusimicrobiota > Endomicrobiia > Endomicrobiales > Endomicrobiaceae > Endomicrobiellum. The sequence goes on from JAISQW010000001.1 coordinate 4,616, forward strand.
TATATAGTTTTGGTAAATAATGAATTGATAACAATAACAGAACTAGCAAAAAAAATGAATTTAAAAGAGAGAAGCGTTCTCAAAAAATTTATTTTAATAAGTAATAGTGTTACTGCTACTGTAGATCAAAAACTTGATATAGATACAGCTATTATTTTGGCGAGTGAATTTAATTATAATGTTAAAAAAGAATCAGTTAAAAAAATAACCACTTTTACAAAACAAAATATTCCTGAACTAAAACAAAGATTTCCAATAGTTACTATAATGGGTCATGTAGATCATGGGAAAACATCACTTTTAGATTCTATAAGAAATAGTAATATAGCTAATTATGAGCATGGTGGAATAACACAGCATATAGGAGCATACAGAGTTAAAAATAATAAAACTGGGCAATATATTTTATTTTTAGACACTCCTGGACATGAAGCTTTTACAGCAATGCGTTGTAGAGGAACTCAAATTACTGATATAGTAGTACTTGTAATTTCTGCAGTTGATAATGTAATGCCTCAAACTGTTGAAGCTATAAATCATGCAAATGCTGCAAATGTTCCTATTATTGTTGCAATAAATAAAATAGATTTACCATCAGCTGATCCAGAAAAAATAAAAAAAGAATTAACTAATTATAATCTTGTTTCTGAAGAATGGGGTGGTGATACTATAATGGTTAATGTTTCAGCAAAGGAAAAAATTAATATTGATTTATTACTTGAAATGATTTTACTTAAATCTGAAATGATGGAACTTAAGACTGATCCAAATAAAAATGCGGAAGGTATAGTAATAGAAGCAAGTCTTGATCAACGTAAAGGTCCTCTTGCAATGCTTTTGGTCCAAAATGGAACTTTAAAAGTTGGCGATAATTTACTTGTAGGGACAACATATGGAAAAGTAAGAGCTATAACTGATGAATATGGCACAAGGATTAACATGGCTATGTCAGGTATACCAATTTGGATTTTGGGAATTAATGAACCACCACAAGCTGGTGATAAATTTATTGTTGTTAAATATGAATCTGAAGCTAGAAAAATTGCTAAAATTAGAAAGGAAAAAACCAAAAAAAAATCACAAGAATCTAATAATCATTTATCTCTTGTAAATATTGCTACAAAAAAAACAAAAACATTAAAAATAATACTAAAAGCTGATGTCCAAGGTTCTATAGGTGCTATAACAGATGTTTTAGAGAAGCTTTCAACATCTGAAATAAGTTTAAAAATAATACATAAAGGCGCTGGTATAATTACGGAATCCGATGTTGCTTTAGCAGTTGCTTCAGATGCTTTAATAATAGGATTTAATTTACGTCCTGATAGCAATGTTGAAAAATTTGCAGAAAGTGAAAAAGTAAATATAAATACTTATAGAGTTATTTATAATTTAATTGATGATGTTAAAGCTGCTATGGAAGGATTACTTACCCCTTATATAAAAGAAGAAATAATTGGTAAAGCAATTGTAAAACAAATATTTAAGTTTCCAGATCATAAAATTATTTTTGGTTGTTATGTTATAGATGGAAAAATTCAAAAGAATGCCAATACGAGATTACTAAGAGACAATATAATTATTTTTGAAGGCAATATTTTATCATTAAAAATACATAAAAATGATGTTAAAGAAATTGAAAAAGGTTATGAATTTGGAATTGGCTTAGAAAAATTTATAGATGTGAAAATTGGAGATATAATTGAAAATTATACTACAAATAAAATTATTAGAAAGTTATCATCATAAATAATTAAGGATTAATAAATATGAAGTTATCATATAAAAGATCAATTAGAATTGGAGAACTTATACAACTAACAATATCAAAAATAATTAAGGACATGAAAAGTTTAAATTTATTCTTTGTCACAATTAATTATGTAAAACTTAGCAATGATTTGTTAAATTGCAAAATTTATTATTCTATTTTTGGTTCAGTAGAAGAAAAAGAAAAAGTTAATAAAATTTTGAAAAAAAATATTAAAAAAATCAGATATCAAATTTCTTTGCGTTTAAATTTGAGACGTACTCCTGTAATATTTTTTATATATGATAATGTAAATGAAAGTGCAACAAAAGTATTTGATATACTGAAACAAATAGAAAACGAAAAAAAATAGATATAATAATGGTTTAAAAAAAATGATGAATAGTAATATATTGAAATTAAAAAAAAATAATTTTTACGATACAAAAAAAATTTTGAATATTGCAAATATAATAAAACAAGCAAAAACATTTTTTTTATCTGGTCATCTACAACCTGATTGTGATAGTGTTGGCTCTGCGTTGGCATTAGCTTCTGTTTTAAATCGTATAAACAAAAAAGCTGTTATATATTCTTATGATAGAATTCCAGAATTCTTAAAATTTCTTGATGGTGTAGATGAAATAAAAATGCTTAAAAGAAAAACTAATAAATTTGATTGTGCAATAATTTTAGAAGCATCTAATTTTTTTAGAATAGGAAACAAAGTTTCAAAAAGTCAATTTAAAAAAATTATTAATATAGATCATCATTTAACATTTTCAAACTTTGGGACAGTTAATTATGTTGTTCCATCTTCTTCGTCAACAGCTGAACTTGTATTAAACATATTGGAATATATGAAAATTAAACTTACAAAAAATGAGGCAGAATGTCTTTATACTGGTATATTAACTGATACAGGTTGTTTTCAACAAATAAATACTAATATAAATTCTCATATTGCATCAATAAAATTAATGAAATATGGTGTAAATATAAATAAGATTTATAAAAAAATTCATGAGAATAATTCTGTTAATGGATTAAAATTAAAAGGTTTAGCTTTATGTAGTATAAAAACAGTTTTTAATAATCGTGTTGCTTATATCGTTTTAACTAAAAAGATGTTTAAAAAAAGTCACGCAAAATATGATGATTGTAAAAATATAGTAAATTACATATTGACAATAAAAAGTGTAAAAGTTGGATGTGTTTTTAGAGAGATTGATAAAAATATTACAAAAATAAGTTTACGTTCCATAAAAAATTTTAATTTATTAGATATTGTTAATCAATTTGGTGGGGGAGGGCATAAAAATGCTGCTGGATGTATAATAAATAATAATATGGAAACTTCAATAAAAATAATAGTTAATGTTTTAAAAAATAAAATTTATGATAAAGAATTATAGCAATATCTCTGGATTGTTGCTTTTAGATAAACCGTATGGTATCACATCCTTTGATGTTGTTTGTGAAGTTAAAAAAAATCTTAATGTAAAAAAAGTTGGCCATTGTGGTACACTAGACCCTATTGCAACAGGACTTTTGATTATTTTGATTGGTAATGCTACAAAGCTACAAAACTATTTTATGAGTAAAGATAAAATTTATAAAAGTTCTTTCCTTATTGGTGTTGTCACAGATAGTTATGATTTATATGGTAATATTATTTCAAAAAATAGTATAGTAAATATTAATATTGAAAAAATAAAAACTATTATAAAAATGTTTAAAGGTGAGATTTTTCAGATTCCTCCAATGTATTCAGCTCTAAAATATAAAGGTAAAAAACTTTATGAATTGGCAAGACAAGGAATTGAAATTAAAAGAAAGCCAAGAAAAATCATAATTAAGAGATTTGATATAGTTTCTTTTTGTAAACCTTTAGTAAATGTAAATATACTTTGTTCAAGTGGTACTTACATTAGAACGATAGCTTACGATTTAGGAAATATTTTAGGATGTGGAGCAATAGTTAAAACTTTAAGAAGAGAAAAAATAGGTATTTTTAATGTTAATAATGCATTAAAAATTGAAGATTTGAATGATATTAATAAAATAACAAAAAATTTAATACCGTACGAAAAATTGATAAAAATGCTTTGATAATGTTTTAAAAAATTTAATAAGATTTTTTTAATGAATATAAAATAATAAAAATTTGTAAAGTATACATAATAAATGTCACAAAGTTTTAAATATTTTCTTAATTTTTGTATAGATTTTTGTTAACGTTGTTTATATTTTATTTATGTGTATGTTATTACAAACGTTTAAAATTGGATAATATTAAAAAGTGAATAAGAATTGTATTTTCTGCAAAATAGCTATAATTAAAGCCGCGTCTAATAAAATCTATGAGGATGAAAATGTTTTTAGTATTAGAGACATTAATCCACAAGCTCCGGTACATATACTTATTATTCCTAAAAAACATATAAGCTGGCCAAATGTTAATCCTGAAGATGAATATATTTTTGGTCACATTCAAATTATAGCATTAAAAATGGCAAAGCAATTTTATGAAATGAAAAATGGGTTTCGTATAATTGGGAATTGTGGTGTTGATGGTGGACAAACAATTTTTCATATACATTATCACCTTCTTGGTGGTAGATTATTCACTTGGCCTCCTGGATAAAATAATGTAAAATAAGTATTATAACGGTTGTTTGCATTTTTTTTAAAAGGTGGTTATAAAAGATGGTAAACATTAAAATTCGCGAAAATGAATCTATTGAAGAAGCTATCAGAAGATTTAAAAGAGAATGTGAAAGAAATGGAGTAATGCAAGAAATAAAAAAACGTGAGTTCTATAAATCTCCAAGTGTTTTAAAAAAAGAAAGAATTGCAGAGACTAAAAGAAAAATTCGTCGTAAAATGCTTAAAGATAACAGATGGCTTAGAAACAAATAGAGTATTAAAAAAGAGGTATAGGATAATGAAATTGAAGGAAATATTTGATGTCTTTATAAGGGAAGGAATTAATACAGATCCAAGGGGTATAGATATTGTTAAAACAGATTTATTAAGACGTAAAGAAAAGTATAATGCCAATACTTCTAAAGATAAAAAATATTATGATTTAGAAAACTTTTTAAATCCTTATTATGATTCTAGAATTATATATGGTGATATTAATACTGAAGTTACGACAATTATGGTAGGTATAGATATAGAAACTCCTGAATTTTTACTCGCTAAATATTTAATAAATTCAGGAATAAAAATTGATTTAATTGTATCACATCATCCTGAGGGTTATGCCTATTCTACATTTTACAATGTAATAGGTATGCAAATTGATATTCTAAATAAACAAGGTATTCCTATAAATATTGCAGAAAAAATTATTAATAATAAAATAAACAAAGTTCAAAGAAATATTATCTCCCAAAATACTGAAAGAGTTTGTGACGCAGCAAAACTTCTTAATATACCTTTTATGACTGCTCATACTGTTGCGGATAATCATGTTACTTATTTTTTACAAAAAAAAATAAATGAATTAAATCCTGTGTATTTAAAAGACATTCTTAATTTATTAAGTGAATATCCTGAATATCAGCATGGAGTAAAAATAGGACAGTCTCCATTCATTTTGAATGGTCATGATTACTCTAAATGTGGAAAAGTTTTTGTAGATATGACTGGTGGTACAGAATGTCCTATTGAATCTTTTAAATGGTTTGAATCTGCAGGTATAGGAACCATACTTACAATGTATTTAAGTAAAGAATCTATAAAAGAAGCACAAAAACATCATTTGAATATTATTGTAGCAGGACATATTTCATCAGATAATTTTGGTTTGAATTTACTTTTTGATAAATTACAAAATAGACAATCTATTGATGAGTTTAAGTTTATAGAATGTTCAGGGTTTAAAAGATTTAAAAGATAAAAAAGATGACTATATCTCATGATATAATTGAAAAAATAAGAATGTCAAATGATATAGAATCTGTGGTAAAAGAATACCTTCCAGATTTAAAAGTGGTTGGTCGTAATTTAAAAGTTCGTTGTCCTTTTCATGATGAAAAAACTCCGTCTTTTATAATAAGTCCAGAAAAAGGTATTTTTAAATGTTTTGGATGTAACATTGTAGGTGATGTTTTTAAATTTGTAATGCTTATCAACAATATATCTTGGATAGAGGCTGTAAAAAAACTCGCAATAAAATCCAAAATAAAAATTTATGAAACAAAACAGGAGGCATTTAGAGTATCTGAAAAAATAAAGTTATTAAATATTTTAAAGATCTCTTCAGAATTTTATCATGAGTATCTAATTAAAAATATAAATGCTAGAAAAGCAAGAGATTATTTAAAAAAAAGAGGGATTAATCATGAAATGTTGAAAAAATTCAAAATTGGATATGCACCGAAGGGTCAATTGCTTATGTCATTAATTCATAAAAATGGTTATACAATGAATGACATTTTAAGGTCAGGAGTTGGAACAAAAATAAAAAATGAATTTTTTGAGTATATGGCAGATAGAATTGTTTTTCCGATTTTTAACGTTCATGGGAGTGTTATAGCTTTTGGAGGGAGAAGTATTGGAAATCATAATATAAAATATTTAAATACTCCTGAAACACTTCTTTATTCAAAGTCATCTATTCTATATGGTTTATTTCAAGCATTACCAAATCTTTGTAAAGATAAAAGTATAATTATTCTTGAAGGGTATATAGATGTTATTATTTCGCAACAATTTGGTATTACTGGGAGTGTTGCAATTCTTGGAACAACTTTTTCGAAAAATCATGCAAAATTAATTTCAAGATATTCTAATAACGTAATATTACTTTTTGATTCTGATACTGCTGGAAGATCTGCTACACAGAAATCTCTTGAAATATTAGTAAAGTATTACACATCAATTAATATATCTGTACCTGCATTACCAGAAAATGTTGATATAGATGAATATTTAAATAAATATGGCAAAGAGGAATTTTTAAAGCTTCTTAAAAATTCCTCTAAAGGTGCAATAGATTTCATGATTTCAAAAACATATGATAAAAATATAAAAAATTCTCCAGAAGTAAAAGCGATGGCGATATCTACTCTTTTAAATTTTGTATTAAAAAGTCCAAGTGTTATTATTCAAAGAGAATGGATAAAAATTATAGCTCAAAATATAGGTGTTACTGAAAATTTGATTTTAGAAGAATTTAAAAACAAACAAAAATTAAATTTTAATACAAGAAATCATAACGTTAAAAATTTAATAAAAGTTATTACTGAAATTAGTAAAAAATCAATATCTTTGGAAGAAAATCTATTAAATTTTATTTTAAATAATAGAGATTATATAAAAAAAATCGATGTTAATTACTTTAGAGAAGAAAGGTGTAAAAGAGTTTTTAATTTACTAATATCAGGAGTAAGTGATGTGGATATATTAAATATTTTGTCTGAACAAGATGCTGAATGGTTTTCTAATCTAACATTGAATGTAGTAAAATATAGCGACCTAGTAAAGGCTTTTGGAATTATTCTGAAAGATGTAAAATTTGATATTCTTGAAAAAGAAAGACGACAACTTGAAAGTAAAATTATTTTAATGAATGATGAAAATAAAAAAGATGCAGAAATGTTCGAAAAATATAAGAAGTTAACAGTTTTTTTAAAGGGATCAACAAAAAATAATAAATAATACAAATTCTGTAAATATATAAATATGGAAGTAAAAAATGAACAATAATAATAAATATTTAAAAAATAAAACATGGAACAATACAACATCATTAGAGAGTTCAGTGAAGAGTTTTAGTGAAGGAAATGATATTATAAATACAGTAAGAATGTATTTGAGTGAAATGGCAAGAGTTCCTTTGCTAGAAAGATCTGTTGAGTTAGAACTTGCAAAAAATATAAGAGAAAACGAAAAAAAATTAAAATCTATAGTTTTAGAATCACCTATTATAATAAAAGAAATTAGAAATTGGGAAACTCTCATAAGTCAGCAAGAAATGACGACAAAAGAATTAATGCCTAGAGGTAGAAAATCACAATCTCAATTAAAAGAAATGAGAATAAAAATAATAACAACCGTAAAAAAAATAAATTATATAGAAAAGCATATAAATTCTTATAAACAAAAATTAAATAATAGTACAATAACTCAAAAAGAAAGATTGTATTATAATGCAAAAATCAAAAATTTACAAAAAAATATTATAAATCTAATTATAGGCCTTAATCTTAATCAAGATAAGATCAAAAGGCTTATAAATAAAATTAAAGTTATAGCTCAAAAATTAAATGAACTCGCAATTGGATTCAAAAAATTTGAACAAAAATATAAAAATTCTCTTCCTAGAATTAAAATATTGTTTAATAATTATATAACCGGTAAAATTTCAAAAGAGAAATTTAAAAAATATACTGGAACTTCAATAAAAGACATTACAATTGATGCTGATAAAATAAGATGTTGTTTAATAAAACAAAGAAACTTACAAGAGTCATCTGTTATAAGTTTTGATGAAATGCTTGAAACTGATAGAAGAATTAGAGAACTTGAAGGAATTATACACAGTGACAAAATGAAACTTATAGAAGCAAATTTTAGACTTGTTGTTTCAATTGCAAAAAAACATGTTGGTATAAGTAGTTTAGAATTATCAGATTTAATTCAAGAAGGAAATTTAGGACTTTCAAAAGCAGTAGAAAAATTTGAATGGAAAAAAGGATTTAAATTTTCAACATATGCTACATGGTGGATAAGACAATCCATTAACCGTGCTATTGCGGATCAAGCAAGAACCATAAGAATTCCAGTGCATATGAAGGAACTTATATCAAAACTTACAAAGATTAAGAAAAAAAGTCAACAAGATATAGGCAGAGAACCTACAATAGAGGAGTATTCTAATATGTTAAAACTTTCAACAGAAAAAATAAGAAAAGTTTTAAAAATGATGCAAGAACCAATTTCTCTTGCGACTCCTGTAGGTGAAGAGGATGATTCTAGATTAGAAGATTTTATAGAAGATCATAATACTCCACATCCAATGGCAAAAACTCAACGTCATAAACTTCAAGCTGAATTAGAAAAGGTTTTAAGTACTTTAACTCCTCGCGAAGCTGAAATTATAAATTTAAGATATGGAATAGGAATTGGTTATCCTAGTACATTAGAAGAAGTAGGTAAAAAATTTGGAGTAACAAGAGAACGAGTTAGACAAATTGAAGTAAAAGCAATAAAAAAATTAAAACATCCAAGTAGAAGTAAATCATTACGTGAATATTTGGATTAATTATTGTTAAGTATTTTTTATTTTATATTTAAATTTTATCTTTAAAAATTTTCAAAGGAAATGTTTTTATAAGTTTATCTTCAATCCATTTCATGGAATCAACTGGAGACATATTCCAATTAACAGGACAATTTGATACAATTTCAATTAACGAAAATCCTTTTTGATCAATTTGACATTGAAAAGCCCTTTTTATAGCTTTTTTTGCATTTATTATATTTTTTGGATTATGTATTGCAACTCTTTCTAAATATACTGTTCCATCTAATACTGAAAGAAGTTCACAGAGTTTTATTGGAAAACCTTCATTTTTTAGGTTTCTACCAAACGGAGTTGTTGCTGTTATTTGACCTGCAAGTGTTGTTGGAGCCATTTGTCCACCTGTCATACCATAAACAGTATTATTAACAAATATAATGCTTATATTTTCAGATCTATTAGCAGCATGTATAGTTTCAGCTATACCTATTGCTGATATATCTCCATCACCTTGATATGTAAATACAAATTTATCAGGATTTGTCCTTTTTATTCCAGTGGCAACTGCTGGCGGTCTCCCATGAGGTGCTTCTGTGACATCAAAATTAAAATAGTCATATCCAAACACAGCACATCCAACAGGTGTAACTGCGATTGTTTTTTCTCTTATACTTAGTTCATCTATGCATTCACTAACCAGTCTATGAATTATTCCATGTCCACATCCTGGACAATATGAAAATACAACATTATTTAAACTTTTAGGCCTTGATAATATTATTTTTTTCATTTTAATAAGAATTATTATGAATATGAAATATTTTTTTAAATATTTCATATTCTGTAATAACACCACCACCACCTCTACCTATAAATTCAACATGAGTTATTCCATTTACAGCAAGCTTTACATCTTCAATCATTTGTCCATAATTTAATTCTACAGTTAAAAATTTTTTATTTGTTTTTGCAAAAGAATAAATTGCTTTAGATGGAAATGGCCATAGTGTTATAGGTCTTAAGAGACCAACTTTTATATTGTTTATTCTAGAAAGTTTTATTGCAGATTTCACTACCCTTGAAGCAATTCCATAAGCTATTACTATAATATTGGCGTCTTCTGCTAAATATAATTCATATTTGACTTCATTTTTAAATATTTTTTTGTATTTTTTTTGTAATTTAATATTGTGTCTTTCTAAAAAACCTTCCTTTACAAATAGTGATTTAATAGATCGTGGTTTTCTATTTTTGGCTCCATTCAAAATCCAATTTTGCTTATTTTTTGGTTTTTTAGTTTTATTAAAACTTACAGGTTCAATCATTTGTCCTATCATTCCATCTGTAAGTATCATAACTGGTATTCTATATTTTTCAGCTAAATCAAAGGAATCATATGCAAATTCATACATTTCTTGAGCAGAATTTGGTGATAATACAATCATTTTATAATCTCCATGCCCTCCACCTTTTACAGCTTGAAAATAATCTGATTGTGACCCAGAGATATTTCCTAACCCTGGACCACCTCTTTGCACATTTACTATAAGAGCAGGAAGTTCCATACCAGCCATGTATGAAATTGCTTCTTGTTTTAAAGATATTCCAGGTGAAGAAGATGAAGTCATAGATCTCATTCCTGTTACAGCTGCTCCTAATACCATATTTATTGCTGCAATTTCAGATTCAGCTTGAATAAAAACCTTTTTTAATTCAAACATTTTCCTTGAAAGATATGATGAAATTTCATTTTGAGGTGTTATAGGATATCCAAAATAAGAACTAAGTCCAGAAATAATTGCACCTTCACAAAGGGCAATATTGCCTTTAACAAGTTTTTTCATATTTTATGTAAAACCTCAATACAAACATCTGGACATATTAAATAACAAAAACCACAACTAATACAAGATTTCTTACCTTTTAAAATTACCCAACGGTACCCTGATTTATTAAATCCTTCAGAAAATAATAAACAGGATTTTGGGCAAACACTTATACACAAACCACAACCTTTACATTTTTTACTATTAATTTTTATCATTATTATAATTCCAAACTATTTTAAATTTTTAAAAGATCAAAGTCAATTTTTTTAAAAGATTTATTAAATTTATTACGATAAATTTATTATAGTTCTTTTTTCTACTGTGTTTTATTTGTATAATTAAATATGTTTTGTTATAAAAGTTATTTTTTTATTAAAAGCAATTAATATGGAATTATATTTTAATACTCTATCTAAATGATAATCATAAATACTGGCAACGGTAAAGGTAAAACAAGTGCGGCTATAGGTCAAATAGTTCGTTCATTGGGTCATGGCTTCAAGGTTTGCCTTATACAATTGTTTAAACATAAATTTTTTTATGGAGAACAAAATATTTTACTAAAATTAAATAATTTAGATTTTTTCTCTTTCGCAGAATTTCACCCCAATTTTTATTTCAATATGAGTGTAAGAAGAATCAAAGCGCAATGTGCTTTAGCTATAAATAAATTAAAATATATCGTTAGATATGATATTAACAAATATCATCTTGTTGTTTTAGAAGAATTTAATATTGCATTAAGAGATAATTTCATAGATAAACATGATTTGTTAAGACTTGTAAAAAAATTATCTAAAAAATCTAACATAATAATAACCGGAAGAAATGCGTCAAAGGAATTAATTGATTTTGCAGATATCGTTACTGATATGAAAGAAATTAAACATTATTATAACGATGGTAAAATTGCTCATAAGGGTATAGAATATTAAATGATGAAAATAAAAATATTTAAGCAAAAAATTTGCATTATTATGTTTATTATTTTTATTTTTGATGTAACTGCTGTTAGTGACAAAAAATACATACGCATTGTATCTTTAGCCCCGTCTGTTACCTCCAGTCTTTATTCGCTAGGGGAAGAACATTGTGTAAAAGGTATAACAATTTACTGTCCTAAAGGTCTGTATAAAAAAGAAATTATAGGCACACTTTTAGAATTTGATATAGAAAAAATAAGTTTATTATCTCCAGACTTGATTATTTCAGATAAAGAATGTAATAACAAAATGATAATTGAAAAACTTAAACGTCTTGGTTTTGAAGTATATGTCGTAGAAATAGCTAATAGTTTTAATGACATATGTAAGAATTACCTTAACCTTGCTAAAAAACTTGGTAAAGTAAAATCAGCAACAAAAATAATAAGTATTTCAAAATATTTAGTTGAAATGGTATATACAAAATTAAATGCATTAAAACCAACTACAATATTTTTTGAAGTTGGGATTAACCCATTATATACTGTAGGTAATAAGAGTTTTATTAATGAGTATAATCATTATCTTAAAACTATAAACGTATATCATGATATTAAATTGAGATATTTTCCTGTTAGTATTGAAGATGTGATTAATCGTAATCCTAATATTATATTACTTATTAATGATAAGTATATTAATATAAAAGAAAAAAGAAAATGGGAAAAATATAAAATTATAAATGCTGTTAAGAACAAAAAAGTTTTTATGATAGATACTTGTATATTATTAGAACCAACACCTTTAAAATTTGCAAAAGGCTTGATAATACTTGAAAAAATTATATATGACAAAATATTAAATTTAAATGAATAAAAAAACGTTATTAATTTATATATTAGTAATACTATTTTTGATTATTGTAACATCATTGTTTTCTTTAACACATGGCTTACTAGAAATATCTATTATCGATGCTGTGAAAATATTGCTTAGAAAAGTAAGTTATGTAGACAATACAGTTTTAGTAATAAAATATATACGTTTCCCAAGAATTGTTGTTTCCTGTATCGCAGGTTCAGGACTTGCTGCAAGTGGTTGTGTTTTTCAATCAATTTTAAAAAATCCCTTAGCTGATTCATTTACTTTAGGTATATCTGCAGGATCTGTTTTCGGTGTTGCTGTAGCTTTAATTTCAGGAATTGAATTTTCATCAGTTGGATTTTTAACCATTCCTATATTTGCTTTTTTAGGTGCTATGATTTCAGTATTAATAGTTTATTTTATTGGTATTTATAAAGATTTTAATTCAAATAAGATGATTTTAAGCGGAGTATTTGTTAATTATATTTTTTCCTCAATAGTTATACTTATGTTTATATTATCTCCAATTAACAATGTTCAGTTTGCTTTCGGATGGTTAATTGGAAGTCTTTCGCAATTTGATGAGAAATTAATACCATACATTGCATTTATCGTTTTGCTTGGCATAATAATCCTATCTTTATTAGGTAATATTATCAATGTTCTATCACTAGATGAATCAAAAATTAAAACACTTGGTATAAATGTTGAGAAAAATGTAAAATTTTTTTTTATCATAACATCTTTTATTACAGCAACTACGGTTTCCCTTTGTGGCATTATAGGTTTTATAGGATTTTTGATCCCAAATATGGTTAAAAAAATTGTTGGTAATAATAATCAAATTTTAATTCCATCATGTGCTTTTACAGGAGCATTTTTTTTATTATTATCTGATACATTAAGTAGAATTATATTTACATCGATATTAATTCCAGTTGGAGTTATAACAAATATAATTGGGGGTTTCTTTTTTCTTTTTTTACAGTTTTTTAGATCAAAAAAAAATATTTTATGATATATGTAAAAAATATCTCAATAAATTACTCGAACAAAAAAATTTTAAATAATGTTTCTTTTAGAGTAATACATAAGGATTTTTTTGGAATAATTGGTAAGAATGGAGCAGGTAAAAGTACTTTATTAAAAATTTTGTGTAATATAACTAAATCATACTTTGGTAATGTATTTATCAATAATAGAAATATAAGATCTTTTTCAAATAAAAACTTTGCAAAAATAATATCATTTTTACCTCAATATATTGATACAACATTATCTTTAACAACATATGAATTTATTTTATTAGGGAGATACGTTTATATGAACATGTTTAAAATTCCTTCAAACGATGATCATGTTGTAGTCAAAAAAGTTATGAATTTTTTAAATATAGCTGATTTCTCTAGTAAAAAAATCAATGTTTTATCTATAGGTGAAAAACAAAAAGTTTTAATAGCACAAGTTATGGTTCAAGATACTGATATTATTATTCTTGATGAACCAACTTCACATTTAGATATTGGTGCTCAAAATGATATTTTAAAAATTTTAAAATATCTAACTGAAAAACATAATAAAACCATAATTGTGTCTTTACATGATTTGAACGCTGCAGGAGAATTTTGTAATAGATTAATTTTAATTGATAATGGTTCAATTTGTAATTATGGAACTCCTGAAAAGGTTCTAATTCAAAAAGATATAGAAAAAATATACAACACAACACTTATTGTAGAAAAAAATCCTATTTCTAATAAACCGTACGTTATTCTAATAAACAAATCTAATAAAAAATCATAATTTTATTGTAAGTTTTTCTATCAAGAATTTACTATTAAAGTTTTTTTTTAAATTTTAAAATACTTTTTAAGTAAAATAATTATTATGTATGTAAGTAAAAATCCTATTATAGTTCCCATTAAAATGTCAGATGGGAAATGAAGTCCAGTGTAGATTCTATAAAAACCTGAATATATAGCAAGAATTATGTATAAATACCAATATTTTCTTACCGTTATAAACATGAAAGTACACGTGCTGACTGCTATTTCAGTATGTCCAGAAGGAAAGGAAAATGTGTACTCTTTTTCAAATAAAGTATTTATATTACTGTTGAAGATAGTTAATGGACGTGGTTTTGCAAATATATGTTTTAGAAAATACGTCATTACGATTCCAATAATTAAAATTATTAACAACAAGGCCACACTATTTTTAAATTTATGATTTTTATGTTTCCATAATATTAGTATTGAAATGCTTAACGTTATAAAAAAACTAATATTGAAATTTATAGAATCACAATAAGATACAGGAATTACACAAAAGTCTAAAATTTTAGATTTTAACCTAGAATTTATTAACCTAAAAATTATATGATCCAATTTTTCAAATTCTTGTTTAAATTTTTTAAAATATTTAATACACCAAAAAAAATCAAAACTGTGAAAATTATTACGATTTTCTAATATTTTTGCATCAACCACACTAGATAATACACAGAAAATAGCTATATTTACAAGAATTACAAATAAAAAAAAACGTTTAATCATATGTTTAGTGAGTGTGCATTTATAAATCTCTTATTACTATTAGTATAATAAAATTCATAAAATTAGTAAAAATTTTTTTACTGTTATTCAAAAAATGTAAAAGTATAATAAATTTTTAACATTGACAAGAAAAAATAAAAAACATACTATTCGAATAGTGGTGTATATTTATTTTTTTATGTTATAATTTTTATATTTCTATTTTTAAGCAAAAATAGAGGACCAATGTTATTTGTACATATTGTAATTTTATTTTTTTCCATTATAGTACATGAGATTGCGCATGCATATGTTGCGTATGTAAGAGGCGATAATGCTAAAAGTACATTGGAACGTATTACTTTAAATCCTATGTCTCATGTAGAATTGTTCGGTACTGTAATTATACCTGTTTTCTTATTACTTGTTAAAGCTCCTATTTTTTTTGGTTGGGCAAAACCAGTTACTATTAACTATAATAATTTAAAAAATCCTAAGATAGATATCTTTATTATTTCACTTGCCGGACCAATGTCAAATGCATTAATTTCTATATTTTCTGGGTTTGTCATATATTTTGTAGAAGTGTTTTATGATTTTAAATTGGAACTGATTAAATCAATAGTTCATTTTTTTTATACAATACTTGTTGTCAATGTATTTCTTATGGTTATAAATTTATTACCTATACCACCGCTTGATGGTTCAAAAATCATAACATGTTTTTTACCTAAAAAAATTAAACTTAGTCTTTTAAGTTTAAACAAACATGTTTATTTAGCAGTGTTATTTATGTTAATGTCGTTTAACGTTGTATGGAAGTTAATACATCACGCTATATTTTTTTTTGTTAATGTTTTTAGTTTTAATTTTTATAAAAATGGTTAAACAACAAATGAAATCCAATCATTTAAAAACACTATTATCTGGCATGCGTCCAACAGGAAGATTGCATCTAGGTCATTACTTTGGAGTATTAAGTAGTTGGATTAAACTTCAGAATAAATGTAAATGTTATTTTATGGCATCTGATTGGCATGCTTTAACTTCTGATTATGTTGATACATCTATGATAAATAATAATACCTTAGAAATGCTAGCTGATTGGATTACTATTGGGATAGATTACAAACAGAGTATAATTTTTCAACAATCAAAAGTTCCTCAACATAGTGAGTTATTTTTAATACTTTCTATGCTTACACCTTTATCATGGTTAAAAAGATGTCCAACATATAAAAGACAAATAAAAGAAATAAAAAATAAAGATTTAAATAATTATGGTTTTTTAGGATATCCTGTTTTAATGGCAGCTGATATTTTATTATATAAAGCAGAAATTGTTCCTATAGGTGATGATCAACTTTCTCATTTAGAGTTTACACGTGATATAGCAAGAAGATTTAATAATTTTTATGGTAATATTTTAATTGAACCTAAAGAAAAACTTAATAAAATTTCACGAATACCTGGTTTAGATGGTAGAAAAATGTCAAAATCGTACTATAATACAATTTTATTAGGAGAAACAAATGATATTTTAAAAAAAAAGATCGAAAATCTTTTTACTGATCCTTTAAAAATAAGGCGACATGATCGTGGACATCCAGATGATTGTGTTGTTTTTACATTTCATAAGATAATTAATACTGAATATAGTGATATTAGAAAAAAGTGTATTATAGGATCAATATGGTGTATGTTATGTAAAAAATATTTAATGGAAATACTTTCTGAATTTATGGGACCTTTAGAAAAAAAAAGAAAAAATATAATTTCTGATAAAACATTTTTAGAAAAAATAATTAAAATGGGATCTCAAAAAGCTGAAGCAATAGCTCAAAATACAATAGATGAAATTCGTAAAGCTATAAAATTTTGACTGTAAACATTTTTTTTGAATTTGTATAATTTATATGTTTGTTTAAATAGAGTTTGTAAAATATAAAAAGTTATACCAATTATTCTATATGATTTTTTTACAAAAACGAGAATATATACTTAAGATAATATTTGATACAGTTAGATTTTTTGCATTTGTCTTTTTTTGTTCATTTTTAATTTTGGTAGTTAATTATTTTTATAACTTTAATAATTACGTTGTATCATTATCAAAAAAACTTAATATAGTTATATTTTTTGACAATAATTTTAAAGAATATAAGAATATAAAAGAAAAAATTGAAAATAATGAAATGGTATTTCTAAAAGAATATGCAGATACATCATCTGCATATTTGAAGTTTATTAATAATAAATTAACAAAAGAGATCTGTATACCTGATATTGAAAAATCAATACAAGCTTATGCTATAGTTACACCGAAATCAATTCCAAATGCTGCTTTTTTGGTTAAAATGAAAAAAGAATTAGGTAAAATTTATGGCGTTGAAGAAATAGTTTATGATGAGGATGTTTTTAAAGAATATGTTAAAATTGAAAGAACATTTTTTTTCTACAAAAAAATGTTCTTAATTTTTATATTATCAATTTTTATTTTGTTTGTTATTAAATGTGTTTTTTTTATTTTTACTAGAAAAGTAGTTATAAAAAATATTATTAAAAATATAATTTTATCTATTTTTAGTTGTTGTATAAGTTTTTTCCTGTTACAAATGTTTTGTATTTTTACACGGTCTTCTAGTATCATATTAATTAATAATTTTATAATATTATTCCTTATTGCAATATTCACATTTATGTTAGATGTTATATTATCAGATAATTTATAAATAAAATATATAATAATGAGTTTTATTTTTAAGAAAGTTTTAATTTCATCTTTTTTATTAAATTTTTTTGTAATTATAGTATTTGCGCAAAATAATATAGAATTGAAATTCAAAGAACTTTCAAAGATAAAAAAAGAAATAGAGGTGAAAAAACGTAAAAAAAATGAATTTTTGTCACAAGAACAAAAAATCACAAAAGAATTGAGATTTTTTAATAATAATATATCATGTATCGAAAAAAAACTTAAAAAATGTTTATATGACACAAATTTAGTACAAAATGATCTTAAAAAATCTTTAGAAATGTACAGTTCTTTTTCTTTTAAAAAAGATCATTTAAAAGAAATTATATATAATGAAATAAAGTCTTTTAATAAAATGACATTTATATATACATATGAACAAAACCCTTTTGAATATAAAATTAGACATATATTACTGGCATATAAAAAAGATAATTTTGAAAATATAAAGAAAGAGATAGTGGCTTATGCAATAAATATAAAAAAATTAGAAAAACTAAAGAAAAAGCTTTCAGATTTACAACATTATGAAAATAAACTTATAACTCAATATAAGCAAATATCAAAAGAAAAAAGTGCGTTTTTAAAAACAGTATCAACCAAAATATTTATGACTGAAAATGAAATAAAAATATTAAATGAGAATGCAAAAGCTTTGCAATTATTAATAAATAAAATAAACCTTGAAAATAAACAAAAACATTTAAATGATTTAACTCGTACAATATCAAATAAAAATCGTAAACTATTTCCATGGCCTACAGCTGGTAAAGTTATATCTAATTTTGGTAAAAATAAACATCCAGAGCTTAATACTTATATTATAAATAATGGAATTAAAATTTCAGGTATAGATTTTGCAAATGTAAAAAGTATTGATTCTGGAACAGTGGTTTTTACAGGAGAATTTCGATCATATGGTAAAGTTATTATAATAGATCATAGTAATTCGCTTTTTTCTGTTTATGGTTTTTTAAACCGTATTTTAGTGACTAAAAATCAAAAAGTTGTACAAAATGATATTATTGCAAATCTTGGATCTGGTAAAAGGAGTATTTTATATTTTGAAATAAGACAAAATAATATTCCAAATGATCCAATTCCATTATTGCAATAAAAAGTTATTATATTGGTACTTTATGAGTAATAAAAAAAAACGAACTATTTGGATAAAAATTTGTATAATAATACTGTTTTTTTGCGGTATAGGTTTAGGGTTTGCTTTTAACTTATTAGAAAATTGTGAAATATACAGAAGAATGATTGTAAATATAGTTAAATAAATATTATAATCTTATTTGTGCAACATATTTTTAGAATGTAATAGTGTGTAAAATATTGTTTTATATTGAAATAATTTGAAGATATATGGTAAATTGAAGTATGGATATACTTGCTATTGAAACTTCTTGTGATGAAACTTCTGCTGCTGTTGTTTCTAACGGAACAAATATAAAGTCTATGATTGTTTCATCACAAATTAAAATTCATTCAAAGTTTTCAGGAGTTGTACCTGAACTTGCAAGCCGTTCTCACATGGAAAACATAAATTTTGTAATACATCAGTCATTGTCAGAAGCAAATATCGATTTCAATAATTTCTCTAAAAAAATTGATGCTGTTGCTTTTACTTCTGGCCCAGGACTTGCAGGTGCACTTCTTATTGGAACGATTGCTTCGAAAGCAATAGCAAGTGTTTACAAAAAACCCTTAATACCTGTGAATCATCTAGAAGGACATTTGTACTCTTATTATATTAATAATAGCTCAATATATCCACCATTTTTAGGTGTAATAATTTCAGGAGGACACACTGAAATTATAATTGTTGAAAAGTTTGGAAAGTACAAAACACTTGGAATTACAAGAGATGATGCAGCAGGTGAAGCGTTTGATAAAGCAGCTAAAATTCTTGGTTTATCTTATCCTGGTGGTCCTATTATTGATGAAATGTCAAAAAATGGTGATCCTACATTAATACAGTTTACAAGACCTCTTTTAAAAAATGGTTGGGATTTTTCTTTTTCTGGTTTAAAAACAGCTCTTTTAAACTACGTAAAGACAAATCAAATAAAAAGTAAAAAACACTTAAGTGATATATGTGCTTCTTTTAGACAAGCTATTGTTGAAACAATTGTTTTCAAAGCTTTTAAAGCAGCTAAAGTTTTTAATTTAAAAAATATAGTTTTAGGAGGTGGTGTGAGTGCTAATTCTTTAATTCGCAAGATGTTTATAAACAATGGTAATAAATATGAAGTAAATATTTTTATACCTGCGTTAATTCACTGTACAGACAATGCTGCTATAATTGGATGTGCAGCATATTTGAAACAAAAAAAATGTGGATTAAATTATAATTCACTTCAATTAAAATCTGATCCTTCTCTTACTTTATATAATTGGTAGTAATCTAGAAATTTAGCAATAATTTATGTTATTTTGTATTGTATGTTAATATTTGTAAATAATATCGTAATCTTAATTGTTATTAGGTATGTTTTAAACTTTATGGAGAGATTATAAATGACAAGAACACTACTATTAGTTTTATTTTTTTTGTTTAATTTTCTTTTAGGCTGTAAAAAACAGAATATAATAAAGCATGATTCAAATTTGATTATTAATGATAAACCTATTACATCCAAAATTGAATTACCAATAAAAGTGGCACCACATGTTGATGATTTGGAAGATATAGAAGATTTTTATGATCGGGATGGAAATAATATAAAAATCGATGCTATTAAAAATGATAATTTGAAAATTGTATATTTTGATTTCGATAAAAGTAATTTAACAAATGATTCATTAATAATTTTAAAAGATAATGCAAATTTTTTAATAAAAAATCCTAAAACAAAAATCATTATTGAGGGGCATACAGATAATAGAGGAACCACTGAGTATAATTTATCTTTAGGTCAACGTAGAGCTGTGAAAGTTAAAGAATATTATGTTCAATGTGGAATTTCAAATAATAGAATTGCAACGGTTTCATATGGTCGTGAAAAACCTATTGATTTAAATAATAATGAAATAGCATGGTCAAAAAATAGAAGAGTTGAATCTAAAATATTTGTGGTTAATAAATGAAACAATATATTTTAAAGTTACTATTTTTCATAATATTTTTTAATAATATTGGATGGACAATTGTTATCTTAAATTCTAAGAAATTTTCTAGTTTAAATGATAAAGTGTCAAAATTGGATATGCAGCATAAATATTTCAATCAAAATTATGATGAATTATGTGAAAAAGTAACTTCCTCACTAGAAATATTAGATGGTTTTAATACTTCAATACAAGATTTAAAAACACAGGTTTCATTATTAAATCAGTCTGTATATGACTTAAAAGAAGTTTTTAATAATGAGATATTAAAAAAGTGTAATGATCAGTATTTTACTACACCTTCACAACTTTATCAAATTGCATATGCTGATTATTTAATTGGAAAATATGAACTTGCATATTCTGAATTTCAATACTTTATAAGTAAATATTATGATTCTGAGATAGCTCCACAAGCAATATTTTATATGGGGGAATGCTTGTATTGTTGTGGTATATGGGATAAAGCTATTGAAGAATACAAAAAAATCGAAAAAGATTACGAAACATCAGATCTAGTACCATCTGCAAGATTAAAAATGGCCTTATGTTACGATATGCTTAGTAATAATGCAGAAGCATTTAATATTTTTTCTTCAATAATAAAAGATTTTCCTGAACGATCTGAATCTTTAATGGCAAAGGAAAAAATTAAAATGTATAAAAATGTTAAAACAAAATGATTTTTATTTGTGTTTTATATGCTCTATATTTTTACATATAATAATTTTTTATTTTGTGGTGCATCATAATAAGGAAGATTTTATTCCACTATCTTACCAAATAGAAGTGGTCGATAAAAAGCGTTTTAAGAATTATAATATTCTATTTGCACAAAATAAAAAAAATAGCGAATTTATTACAAGTAAAAAAAGTAAAGAGATAGTTCAAAAAAAATCAAAAATTTTTAAAAAAAACATATGTGAACAATTTTTTGTTGTTAAGCCAATTTCTAATGATAAAAAAAAACAAGATATTTTAAATTTAAAAGATATTGTAGTAACAAATAAAGAAGATATTGTAGTAACAAATAAAAATGATACAACAAATGAAAATTCATCCATATTATCTTATAACAATTATGACAATAACATAAATTTAGGTAATTCTGAAATTTTTATGATTTCTTTTGAAAAACAAAATTCAATTCCTTATTACTATAAGATACAAATAATAAGGAATATTGAAAAATGTTGTATACAAATTAAAAATTATAAAAAACTAAAAGCAGTTGTATATTTCAAAATCCACAAGAATGGTACAACATCTGACATTTCAATAAAAATATCATCCGGCAATATTGAATATGATAAAAATGTTTTGGATGTTATACGTAGAGCAACTCCTTTTCCTTTTTTACCAGAATATTATAATGAAGATTCGTTAGGAGTTTTTTTTGAATTTAAATGCAATAGTGATTAAAAAATTTTTGGCTTTCTTTGTGATTGTGTTTTTTGTCACTCTAGAAAGCTATGCTAATAAGAAAGATATTTATTTATCTCTTTCAGTTAAAGAAGAGAAATTTAATATTGCATTAGATTTTTTTTTAAAAGATAAAAATTACAATACCATAAAATATGCAAAACTATTAAGAGAAATTGTTGAAAGAGATTTTGTCCTTTCTGGATATTTCAATATTGTACAAAAATTATCTCAAAGGAATAAAATACTTTCTGCATTATTTATTGTTTCTGTATCATCTGAGAATAAAGCTGGTAATCTTGTTTTTGAACCAAAACTGATTGATATGAATACTGGTGAAACAATATGGTCACGAAAGTATATTGATAAATATGAAAATTATAGATATATAGCTCATAAATTTAGCGATGAAATTGTAGAAGAAATTATAGGTGAAATTGGTATAGCTAGAACAAAAATAGTATTTGTAAATGATTGTACAGGTTTTAAAGAATTATATATGCTTGATTACGATGGATACAATTTGCGTAGATTAACAAAAGATAATAGAATCAATATTCTTCCTAAATGGTCAACTACAGGCGAGCTAATAATTTATACAAGTTACTTATATAATAATCCGGATTTGTTTGCTTTAAATATTTTTAATAAAAAAATAAAAAATATATCAAAATATCAAGGATTGAATGTAACTGGATCATTTACACCAGATAACAAAAAAATAATTCTTACATTATCAAGAGGTAAATATCCAAATTTATATTTAATAGATACTAATGGGGTAATACTTCGAAAAATCACAAATGATTTATGTATTAATACAAGTCCATCATTTGCCCCAAATGGACAAGAAATAGTTTTTATTTCTGATAGGACTGGATATCCTCAACTTTATATAATGAATATTGATAGTGGAAATATTAGAAGACTTGCTACCAATGGTTTATGTGATTCTCCTGCATGGTCACCATGTGGTGATAAAATTGTTTTTACAATGAAATATAAAACAGAACATTACAATATATATATTTACGATTTATTTACAACAAAAATAACAAAATTAACAAATAATCAGGGTAATAATGAAAATCCTTCATGGTCACCAGATGGAAGATTTGTGGTTTTTTGTTCAAGCAGATCAGGAAAAGGTGAAATTTATATATTAGATATTAAAAAATTGGAAACAAGGAAACTGACAGAAATTTCAGGTACTTCTTATACACCTGCATGGTCACCAGTTTTTAAGAATAAAAACAAAAAGGATTTATAATGTTGTACATTCGTAAATCAAAAAAAACAATATCTGAAATTAATATAGTTCCATTTATTGACATAGTTTTAGTATTACTTATTATTTTTATGTTGACTACGTTTCCTGTTTTTACATATCCACACAATGTTCAATTATGTCTTCCTGAAGTAGAATTATTGAATTACATGGAAGAGAAAAATCAAAATTCATCAATAGAGGTCATGATTTCTGAAAATGGTAATATTTATATAAATGGCAAAAATGTTTCTAATTTTGATGTTAAATACATTATCTCAAATTTGATTATTTTTAATTCAAATAAATCGATTGTCATAAAAGCTGATAAAAAAGTAAAATATAATCATATACTACGATTTATAAATGAAGTTAAAGATTTAGGAAAAAGGGAATTTGTTTTGACTGTAAAAAAAAAAGATTAAGAAAATATTATTAAATGATAAACATTTTAAATACAATAAAAAAACAATATACAACTGATGGAGGATATAAAGAATTTTTAAAAATATCTATTCCTTTGTTTATTTCTACTAGTATTGGGTCTATTCAACTTTTTATTGATAGAATTTTTCTTTCAATGTATTCAAAGGAAGCTTTTACTGCAGCAACTCTTGCTGGTATTTTATATTGGTCAGTTGAGTGTATTTTTTTTGGGACAGTTGCCTATATTGATGTTTTTGTAGCACGATATTATGGTGCCAAAAAATATCATCTAATAGGTCCGGCAATATGGCAAGGTGTTTACTTAACGTTTTTATCAGCTTTTTTAATATTTTTTATTTCTTTTTTTTCTAATCAATTTTTTACAAATATAGGACACATTGATATTATAGCAAAAGAAGAATCAAAATTTTTTAGAATATTATGTTATGGTGCTTTCCCCAATATTGTTAACGCAGCGTTATCGAGCTTTTATTCTGGAAGATGTAAAACAAGAACAGTATTATTAATAAATTTTTTAAGTGTTGTATTAAATATTATTTTAGATTTTTGTTTAATTTTTGGTAATTATTTTTTCAATGAAATGGGTATTATAGGGGCAGCTTTATCAACTAACATATCATCAATTATTGTGATGATAATTTATATTTTTTTGATTGCTTCTAAAAAATATAAATATACTTATAATACTATGTGTTTTAATTTTAATTTTCCATTTTTTAAAAAATTAATACATTATGGTTTACCAAATGGTATTGAATTTTTTTTTGATTTTATTGGATTTGGTATTTTTATGATGATTATTGGTAAGCTTGGTGAAGCAGAATTTACAGCTAGTACTATAATTGCAACCGTGAACTATATATTTTCTATGCCTATTGTTGGTATAGGTATGGCTACTTCAATAATGGTAAGTAATTATTTAGGCAAAAATCAGAGTATACTTGCTAAAACAAGTGTAAAATCTGCAATACATATAGTATTAATATATCTAATATTTATTATTTTTATTTTACTTTCTTTTATGAATAAACTTATCCATATATTTTCATCAATCATACATGATAATTTTATTAATTCTATTAACGTAACAATTAGAAATTTGTTAATAATTTCTTCAATATATTTAATTTTTAATGCATGTAGCATAGTTTTTGCAGCTGCTATAAAAGGTGCAGGTGATACAATATTTGTATTAAAAAAACTTATTTTTTATTCAATATTACTTGAAATAATACCAGCATACATTAGTATAATAATTTTTCACCAAGGTGTATATTTAGCTTGGATATTTTTATTATTTTCAATCATTGCTCTTTTTTTTAGTTTTTATTTTAGATATAAATCAAACAAATGGATAGAAACACGTGTTATAAGAATGAATGTAAATTAGTATTTTATATGTCTACTGTTTAATAAAAAAAGGATTAGAAAAATGCAAATATTTTTGAAACCAAAAAAAATATTATTCAATAACATAAATTCTGAAAAAAGTTTAGAAAGAGTTAAACGTATATGGATTGATTATATACGACCAGAGTGGAAACTCTTAATTATTTCAATAATTTTTATGAGTATATATTCAATTGCTAATGTTTGGAGTGTTAGTTTGCTAAAACCTGTTTTTGATAAAGTATTTATAAGCAAAAATAAAAATATTCTTACAACTATTGCATGGCAAATTATGCTTGCATTTGGCCTAAAAGGATTTGCTCAATATGTACAATCTATTGCCACAATGAAATTAGGTACGAAACTTATAAAAGAATTACAATGTAATTTGTATGACAAAATTATTGCTCAAGATTTAGAATTTTACCATACAAATAATTCAAATAGTCTTTTGGTGTATTTTATGTATGATTTAAAAGCAATAAGAAATATTTTAATTATTGGCATTACAACACTTATTAGAGATTCTAGTTCTGTACTTTTTTTGATAATTCTTATGTTTTTAAAAAATTTTAATATGGCATTAGTAATGTTTATATTTTTCCCTATAGGATTTTATCCTGTAGTTTATTTTGGTAAAAAAATCAAAAAAATATTTTACAATCAACAAAATTATTTTGAGGATTTTTATGCAATTCTTTCACAATCGTTTCAGGGGATTAAAATTATAAAGTCTTATAATATGGAAACAATTGAATCTAAAAGAATAAGAAGTATGGCGAGCACTATAGCAAACATTGAAATTAAAATGGCAAAGAATAATAACATTTTAGGCCCATTAATGGAATTTTTTGGTGGTTTAGCAGCTTCTGGAACTCTATTTTATGGTGGATACAAAATAATGCAAGGGTATCTTAGTACTGGTGATTTTGTTGTTTTTTTGATAGCTATTGTAACAGCATATCAACCTATGAAATCTTTAGCTAGTTTGAATTCCAATATACAAATTGGACTTGCTGCCATAAATCGTATATTTTCAATTATAGATAAAAAACCTAAAGTATTAAATAGATATAACGCTAAAATATTTAAAACCACAAAAGGTATTATAAAAATTAGTCATGTAAAATTTAGCTATATATCTAATATTGAAGTTCTTCACAATATTAACTTAGAAATAAATGAAGGTGAAAAAGTTGTGTTTGTTGGTCCAGCAGGATCAGGTAAATCTACCTTAATAAATTTAATATTAAGATTTTATGATGTTAAAGAAGGAAAAATAGAAATAGACGGTGAAGATATTAGAAATATAACAATGAAATCTTTAAGAGAAAATATAGCTCTTGTTTCGCAAGATATTATTCTTTTCGATGACACTATCAAAAAAAATATTTTGATGGGGAATCCTAATGCCACGTATGATGATGCTATAAAAGCAGCAAAAAATGCATCAGCACATAATTTTATCTTAAATCAAATAAAAGGGTATGATACAGTTGTTGGAGAAAGAGGTAGTAATTTATCTGGTGGTCAGAAACAAATGATATCTATTGCAAGAGCTATGCTAAAAAATTCCAAAATACTTTTACTTGATGAGGCTACTAGTTCACTTGATTCTAAATCTGAAAAAATGGTACAAGAAAGTCTTAATGCTCTCATGATAGGTAAAACGTCAATATTTATAACACATCGTTTATCTAATGTCATAAATTCAGATAGAATATATGTATTTGAAACTGGTAATATAGTAGAATCTGGTACTCATAAAGAACTTTTAGAACTAAATGGGTATTATGCTAACTTATGTAAGTTACAATATTTACAATAGTATAAATTAATATAATTTATCGTATTTTCTTATTATGTAGCAAAAGATGATGTGAATAAATACAGTAGTTTACAATTTTTCATTATTTTATATATAATATATACTCTCATGAATATTAAAAATATACATTCTTATGTTGCAAATATAATTGAAAAAGTTAAAAATAATGGTGATGCAGCTGTTATCCAATATACAAAAAAATTTGATCGTGTAGATTTATCGAAAAATGGATATAAAATTTCAGCAAAAACAATTAATTATATCACGAAGAACATACCTAAATTATTGATAAAAACCATCAAGTCTTCTTATTCAAATGTTTTAGCATATCATAAATACGAATATTCAAATATTAAAAAGAAATGGAATTTTTCAAGAAATAATTTAATAGTTGGACAATTTTATAAATCTATAGAATCTGTTGGTATTTATGTTCCAGGTGGACGTTATTCGTATCCTTCAACTGTAATTATGACAGCAGTTCCTGCTATGATAGCTAAAGTAAAAAGAATTGTTATGGTTACACCTCCAAAAAATATGAGCAATGCTGTTTTATTCGCAGCAAAATTATGTGGTGTAAAAGAAATATATTCTGTAGGAGGTGTAGCAGCTATTGCGGCTTTAGCCTATGGAACAAAAACTATTAAAAAAGTTAATATGATTGTTGGTCCTGGCAATGCTCTTGTAAATGAAGCAAAAAGACAAGTTTTTGGATATGTTGGAATAGATTCTCTTGCAGGTCCAAGTGAAATAGCAATAATAGCAGATAAATATGTTTCAGCTAGATATGTAGTTGATGATATAATGGCACAGCTAGAACATGATCCTACTGCCAAAGCTTATCTTTTATGTGATTCTGCTAGTAAGTTATTTGAGATAGAAAAACTTATTCCACAAAAAAAAAAAGGACAAATAAAAATATATAATTGTTCTTTATTAAAGGCTGTTTGTAAAGTAAACGATATAGCTCCTGAACATTTGGAATTACTTGTAAAAAATTATAAAACTTTACAAAAGTATATAAAAAATGCAGGAGCAATTTTTGTAGGATATCAAACACCAACAGCCTCCGGTGATTATTGGGCAGGTCCATCTCATGTTTTACCAACTAACGGAGCTGCTAAATTTTCAAGTGGTTTATCAGTAATGACATTTTTGAAAAGGTCTTCATATATAGAAATGAATAAAAAAGATAAAATGGCATATAAAATTATTGCAAATTTTGCCGAAATTGAAAATATGAAATATCATAAAGAATCAGTAAAAAGAAGAATATGGCATCCAGAAAAGCCAAAATAATAAGAAAAACAAGAGAAACTAATATCGAAATAGAAATTAATCTTGATAAGATTTTTCCTGTTTTAATATCTACTACTATAGGATTTCTTGATCATATGCTTGAGCTTTTTGCTATACATTCAGAAATAAGTTTTAAAATTAAAGCTTCAGGTGATACTTATATAGATGATCATCATTTAGTTGAAGATTTAGGAATAGTAATAGGTAAAGTTTTAAAAAAAGCTCTTGGAAATAAAAAAGGTATTGCAAGATATGGTCATTCTCTTTTACCTATGGATGAAGTTTTAAGTTATGTAGCTTTAGATTTATCAGGTAGGTTTTATTTAAATTATGAAGTTTGTATTAAATTTCAAAAAACTGGGTTTAATTATAACTTAATTAAAGATTTTTTCTATGCTTTAGCTAGTAATGCTTGTATTACAGTACATATTAAAATGTTGAAGAATGGAGATAGTCATCATACAGCAGAATCTATTTTTAAGGCTTTTGGTCATGCTTTTAAACAAGCCATAAATTTTAGATCAGAAAAAAATATTCTCTCATCAAAAGGATTTTATTAAGTAATTATGAAAATAAAAATTGCTGTTATAGATTATGGAATGGGTAATATTAAAAGTGTTGTAAATGCTTTACATTGTTGTAAAGTTGAAACCGAAGTTATTAAATCTCCGTTAGAAATAAAAAATTTTGATGCTATTATACTTCCTGGTGTTGGTGCATTTTCTCCTGCTATTAAATTTTTAAAATTGAAACGTTTTGATGTTGCCATACGTGATTATGCAAATTGTAGTGATAAGATGATTTATGGTATATGTTTGGGTTTTCAACTCTTTTTTACTAAAAGTTATGAAAATGGAGAACATTATGGTTTAAATCTCATTTCTGGTGAAGTAAAAAAAATTGAGACTTATAAAAATCTCAAAATACCTCATATTGGATGGAACAATATAAATATTTTAGATACTCAAAATTCAAAAAAAATGTTTGATACAATAAATACAAACGAACTTTTTTATTTTGTTCATTCATATTACGTCCAACCAAAAAATTTACAACAAATATCAAGTATCTGTAATTATGGTACAAATTTTTGTTCATCTATAGTATATAAAAATATATGGGGTACTCAATTTCATCCAGAAAAAAGTGGAGCTAAAGGTTTAAAAATATTAGTTAATTTTGTAAAAGAGGTAAAATTAAATGCTTGTAATTCCGGCAATTGATATAAGATGTGGTAATTCTGTAAGATTAAAACAAGGTAAAATTGATACAGAAACAATTTATTCTACAGATCCGATTTTTATTGCAAAACTTTGGATGGCAAAAGGTGCACAGCGTATACATGTTGTTGATTTAGATGGAGCTTTTGGTGATTCTAATGTAAATAAAGAAATAGTAAAAAATATTTGTTCTGTAATTGATATTCCAGTTGAAGTTGGTGGGGGCATAAGAAATATAGATAAAGTAAAAGAAATATTTGATTTTGGTGCTGCTTTTGTAGTTTTAGGAACTGTGGCAATATGCAATCCTGGTGTTGTAAGGAAAGCAATAGACAAATACGGGAGTGATAGGATAATAGTTGCGATAGATGCAAAAGATGGTAAGGTTGCAATAGATGGATGGAAAGATGTAACTCCAATTAATGTATTGGATCTTGTAAATAGTTTAAAAGAAATAAACGTTAAAAATATTTTATATACAGATATATTAAGAGATGGAATGTTTGTAGGACCTGATTTTACTGGATTAAAAAAAATCTTTAAAAATGACATAAAAATAATTGTTTCTGGTGGTATTAGGACCATAGATGATTTGATTCGTCTTAAAAAATATAAAAAAGATGGTGTTGTTGGGGCAGTAGTTGGTACTGCACTATATAAAGATAACTTTAATCTTGAAAATGCGATAAAAATTGTAAAGGAGAGTTGAAAATATAAAGTATGTTAAGAATTAGAATAATTCCATGTTTAGATGTTTTAGATGGGCGTATTGTTAAAGGCGTTAACTTTGTTAATTTAAAAAACACTGGTGACCCAGTATTACTTGCAACTAGATACGCTTCACTCGGTGCTGATGAAATAGTTTTTTTGGACATTTCAGCAACTCACAAAAATTATAATTTGGAAATTGACATTGTTAAAAAGATAGCGAAAATGATTTTTATTCCATTCACTGTTGGAGGTGGAATAAAAACACTTGAAAATATAAGAAATATTTTAAATGCTGGAGCAGATAAAATTGCAATTAATTCATTTGCAGTTAAGAATCCTGAAATCATTAGAATTGCTAGTAATAAATTTGGTAGACAATGCATAGTTGTTGCAATAGATGTAAAAATGTCTAGTAAAACCAATTGGAATGTATTTATACATGGTGGAAGAATTGATACAGGTTTAGATGTTGTCTACTGGGCACAAGAAGTTGTAAGACTTGGAGCTGGTGAAATTTTATTAACAAGTATGGATAGAGATGGGACAAAACGTGGATATGATTTAAATCTTTTAAGGACAGTCTCTAACTTTATAACAATACCGATAATTGCTTCTGGTGGTGCAGGAAAAGTAGAGGACTTTGCAAGAGCTTATGAAAATGGAGCTTCTGCCATGCTTGTAGCCTCATTGTTCCATTATAAAGAATTAACTATATATAACATTAAAAAATATTTAAAATCTCAGAATATACCTGTAAGAATGATAAATTAAAGGAAATTATAGTTTGTGCAAAAAATTATTAATGATTTAAAATTTAATAGTGAATTTTTAATACCTGCTATAGTCCAAGACCATAAAGATAACACTGTTTTAATGTTAGGTTATATGAACACCGAAGCTATTAAAATGACTCTCAAAACAAGAAAAGTTACTTTTTGGAGTCGTTCAAGACAATCTCTTTGGGTTAAAGGTGAAACATCTGGTCATATTCAAAGATTAGTAGAATTTTTTTATGATTGTGATGCAGATTGTATTCTTTTAAAAGTGAATCAAATTGGTGGTGCAGCATGTCATACAGGATATAAAAGTTGTTTTTTTATTAAAGTTTGTTCGAATAAAAATATAAAAGTTGTAGGTAAAAAAATATTTAACCCACATAAAATTTATAAAAAATAAAAGATATATTGAGGATTTTATAAATGAGAAAATTTAAATTAGCAGAAAAAATTATTGAATTAGAAGCGCAAGCTATAAAAGAACAAGTGAGACATTTGGATTCAAATTTTAATAATGTAATTTACATGATAAAAAAATGTACTGGGCATGTTGTAATAATGGGTATTGGAAAATCTGGATTGGTAGGAAAAAAAATTTCAGCAACTATGTCCTCCGTTGGTATACCTTCTATATTTTTACATCCCACTGAATGTTTGCATGGTGATTTAGGTACATTTATGAAAAATGATATTGTAATAATACTTTCATATTCAGGAGAAACTGAAGAAATTAAAAATATCTTACCTATTTTACGAAAAATGAAAATGAAAATCATAGCAATAACTGGACATCCAAATGCCTCAATATGGCATAATAGTGATTATATTATCAACTGTTATGTTACAAAGGAAGCTTGTCCACATAATTTTACACCAACATCATCAACTATTGCAATGCTTGCAATGGGCGATGCTTTGGCTATTACTGTTTCAAATTTAAAAAAAATTAAAGTGGAATATTTATCATTATTGCATCCTTCAGGTGCAGTAGGTAAAAAACTTATCCAAAAAAAATAAATTATTTGATAAAAATGGACAAACTAAATTCCATTTTAAATCAAAACTGGAGTTTTAAATTTATTTTTTTTATTATGGTAAATAAAGAAATAGAAGTGATAAATATAGAAAGAATTAGTAAAATTATTCACAGGTGTGAATAATTTTTTGTATTTGGCATATTTAAATAAAATATAGGATAATTTGTGCCAAATTGTTTCTAAAGTAGTAAAGCTAAACATTGATTATCGTTGCAACTAAAATTAAGAAAAAGTACAATATAAGTTATTTATTTGTTGTTTTAGATAATAGATAGATTATTTATTTTTATCAAGATGAATGTGATATATGTTTCTATAAAATCATAATTTTATAAAGATGTTTTTTATTTAAATTTATAGGGGAAATAAATCAATAATAATATGACAAAAACAAAAAAAAATATAATCAAGAAAAAAGGTTTTCCTGAAGGTATTTGGACAAAATGTAAAAACTGTGACCAAATTTTATTGTATAGGGATTTTGAACAAAATTTTATGGTGTGTCCAAAGTGCGGATACTATGCAAGACTTAATTCACATGAAAGACTTGCATTTACTGTAGATAAAGGAACTTTTAGAGAATTTAATATGGATCTTAAATCTATAGATTTTTTACATTTTCAAGATTATGCAAAGAAAATTGAGAAAAATGTATTAAATGATGTTATTATTACAGGTGAAGCTAAAATTAATGGTTATGATATTATAATTGCAATTATGGACTTTTCATTTATGGGTGGTAGTATGGGTTCTGTAGTAGGTGAAAAAATAGTAAGGGCAATAGAAAGAGCTTTAAAAAAGAAATATCCTGTAATTATTATATCTGCATCTGGTGGTGCAAGAATACATGAGGGAGTGGTGGCACTTATGCAAATGGTTAAAACAAGTGCAGCACTTGCAAAACTTTCTAATAGCAAAATTGGCTATATTTCTATTTTAACTGATCCTACAACTGGTGGAGTAGCAGCAAGTTTTGCGATGCTTGGTGATATTAATATTGCAGAACCAAAAACTTTAATAGGTTTCGCAGGTCCTAGAGTTATAGAACAAACTATAAAACAACAGTTACCTGATGGGTTTCAACTTTCAGAATTTTTAGAAAAACATGGAATGCTTGATCTTGTCGTAGAAAGAAAGAATATGAAAACAGTTATTACTAAATTTTTAAGATTTTTTTATGATGTATAATAGAACAAACAAATGGGCTTCTTTAAATAAAATAGAATATGCAGATATGACTCCTGGTATTTCAAGAATAAAAAATTTTCTTGAAGATGTAAATAATCCTCATGATAAAATAAAAGTAATTCATATAGCTGGCAGTAATGGTAAGGGATCTACTGCAACTTTTATTTCTGAAATTTTGAAAACTTCAGGATATAAAACTGCTTTATACACTTCTCCTCATTTAACTAATATTACTGAAAGGTTTAAAATTAATAATGAAAATATCTCATTAAAAGTTTTGAATAATTTATTAAAAAAATATTCAAGTGTAGCATTAAAATATAGTCTCTCTTTCTTCGAATATATGACTGCTCTTGCGTTTATATATTTTGAAAAAAAAAAGGTTGATATTGCTGTATTTGAAACAGGACTTGGAGGACGTTTTGATGCAACCAACGTTATTAATAATCCTCTAATTTGTATTATAACTTCTATTACAAAAGAACATCAAGAAATATTAGGTACTACTATAAGAAAAATAACTATAGAAAAAACTGGAATAATTAAAAAAGATACTTATATTGTATGCGGCAAATTGCCAACAGAATCGATTTTTTTTATTAAAAACAAATTTACTAATGAAAAAATTTATTTATATGGTGAAAATTTTAAATTCTTAAATAATGCAACGATGACGTCAGGACAAATATTTAATTATATAAGTGATGAAATAAAAATAAGAAATATAAAAATAAATCTTTTAGGTGAACATCAAGTTATTAATGCTTCAGTTGCTATTTGTGTCGCCAATTTACTTAATAAAATGGGATATTTTTTAATAAATAAAATTTCTATAAAAAAAGGGTTAGAAAATACTATTCTTTATGGTCGTTTTGATATAAGAGAAGTTAAAATGAACAATAAGAATTTTAAAATGATTATAGATGGTGCACATAATGTTCAAGGTGTAAAAGTGTTTATTAAAACATTAAAACAACTTGATTATACAAAAAAAAGAAGAAATTTTATTTTTACTGTAATGAAAGAGAAAAAATATAAATATATGATAAAATATATATCTCCTTTTGTAAAAAAAATAATATTACCACACATAAATAATAATAGAGCAGTAAAACCTAATATTTTAAGCACTGAATTTAATAAATATGTCCCTAAAAATAAAATTTATATTGTAAATTCTGTAAAAATTGCTTGTGATATGATAGAAACTAGTGAAATAGTTATAGTGTTAGGATCTTTTTATCTTGTTGGAGAAGTATTATCTGTTATTAATAATTTAAATTAATAACTTACAAAATATAAGGTTAATTAGTTTTATTCTATATAAAAATCAAATTTGTTAATGAATAAATTAATATTTTTAAAAGTTGTTATAGTATTTGTTTTTATGTTTTTATCTTGTTACAACATTTTCTGTGATAATATATTTTTAACGGCTGACAATCTTGAATATGTTGAGAACAATAAGATTAGTGTAAAAGGTAATGTTTTTTTAAATTTTAAAGATGCAAAAATTTGTTCTGATTATGCTGAATTAAATATAAATAAAAAAATTGTAAACATACATGACAATGTAAGAATTGAAAAAAATGGTAATCTAATTATGGCAAAAAGTATTTTATACGATTACGGTAACAATAATATTAATTTAAAAAACATTTTTTTGTATTCTTCTTATATATTTTTAAGTTCAGAATTTGTGAAAAGTATAGAAAAAAATAAATTTGTAATACATAATATAAAACTTTCAAATTGTGATTTAGATAAACCTCATACTTATTTTAAAGCTAAACATGGAAAATTTATTTTAAATAAAAGGATAACTATTTATAATGCTGTGTTCTATATAAGAAAAATTCCGATATTTTATTTTCCTATAATTACAAAATCACTTTATGGGCATAAAGCATTATGGCCAAATTTAAAATTTGAATTTGTGAATACAGCTTTAGTAGGACAATCTTTGAAAACTTCTGTTTTTTGGTTTTTAAATAGGAATTTATCGTGCAAATTAAAATATGATTTTATTTACAATAGAAACAATAATGGGCATGGTATAGAACTAAATTATACAAATGCAAATGTAAAAGGTAATATACATTTATTCTATCTTCCTAAAAATTTAATTAATAAAAGATTATATATATTAAACTCTGATTATTTTTATAAAAACAAAAAAGGAATAGATATAAAATCTAAAACAGAGTTTAAAAATAATAAAGATTTTAATAATTTGTACAGTCAAAATAATTTAGAAAGAGTAAATAAACTAGAATCTTATATAGCTATAACAAAATATAAAAGAAGAATGAATTTAATAATGGATATTAGACATGATATTATTTATGATAACTCAATTCTAAGATACAAAAAATCATCAATAATATTACCTAGACTAACGTTAAATTTATTACCAAAAAACGTTTTTATGGGAATAAATTCCAATTTTTTTTTACAATTTATAAGCTATTACAATAAACAATGTAATTTTAAAAAAGATAGTTACTATTATGAAAGTACAAGAAATTTATTAGTAAAATACACATTAAAAAGAGCACTAAGGTTGTATAGTAAAATTATATTAATTCCAAATTTAGAAATATATGGGTGTTGTTTTAACAGTGAAGATAATTTAACAAAATTTTATATCAAATGTAGAAAATCATTTGATGTAAATGTTAGAGTTTTAACTTGGATGGACATATATTTTAAATATTTTTATAAAACAAATATGGATTTTAAAAAAAAATGTTACTTCATTAATGATAATCTTTATGATGTAGATTCAAGTGGTTTTATTTTAAATAATTATATATATATTGGGAATAAAGTTACACTTAAAAATGGTATAGAATACCACGACGATAGATCATTTTTTACTAATAAAAAATGTATACCATTTACTACTGAATTAGTATGCACATCTAATAATTTACTTGTATACCTAAAACATGTACAGTTTATAAATCCAAATAGATTAGATGAATTTCATTTTTATATAAAAATAGGTGAATATTATAAAACATACTTAAATTTCGGAGTTTTTTATCAATATTATGATGAATTAGATAATTGTTTGAAGAATAACAAATTAAATAATATATTCGGTTTTGGAGTAAATATTCTGAACAAATGGAGATTAGATTATAACATAAAAACTACAATACCAAAAAATTTTACACATTTAAAAATTAACGAACAAGAATTAATACTTCACAGAAATTTACATTGTTATAATGCTTGTGTAAAATTAAAAAGAACAAATTTTGAGCGTATATTTTTATTTAAATTTGATCTAAAAACAAACTTAAATAGAAATATTAATAATCAACATTATTGATATTTTTTTACATATATTTAATGTACAATTTCTTGTTAAAAAATATTTAAAAAAATTAAAATATACAATTGGAGAGGTGTCCGAGTTGGTTTAAGGAGTTAGTTTCGAAAACTAATATATAGAAAACTATATCGTGGGTTCGAATCCCACTCTCTCCATATTGTAATAAGATTATAAATATTTTTTAAAAAACTACTATAATCCAAGTTTTTACTTTATTATTTTAATAATATTCTTTTTATTATGTTTGTTTTAAAGTTTATTTATATGTGAAATAATATGTAAAATTTATACGAAAAGATTAAAATAGAAATAATTACTGCAAATAATTTTTTACAATAATATATAAGAGATAAAATAAATGTTATTTCTGGTTTTAATTTTTAGTATGATATAGTATTAATAAACAAAACAAATAACTGTTTATTTATTATGTATAAGTTAGTTTGTCTTATTTTAATAAAAACTATAAACTTTTATAATTTTAAAATACTGGGGTAAATTATGGAACAGTTTAAAAAAAGTAATTTACGACGCGAGCTTCAAAATCGTCATATACAATTCATTGCTTTTGGTGGAACAATTGGTACAGGATTATTTTTAGGAACAAGCATCACAGTATCTTTAGCTGGACCATCTGTTATTTTTAGCTATTTAATTTCTGGATTTATAGTTTTTTTACTTATGCGACAATTAGCTGAAATGATTACAGAAGAACCTGTTGCAGGTTCATTTAGTCATTTTGCCTATAAATATTGGAGTAATTTTTCTGGGCTTTTATCTGGTTGGAGTTATTGGTTTATTCAAATTATATCAGGTATAGCAGCACTAACTTCTGTTTCTGCATATACTCTTTATTGGTTTCCGTCAATACCTACATGGAAAACAGCACTCTTTTTTTTTGTAGTAGTAAATACTGTAAGTTTTTTAACCATAAAAGCTTATGGAGAAATAGAGTTTTGGTTTTCAGTTGTAAAAGTAACAGCTGTTTGTGCCATGATTTTAGTTGGAATATATATATTATTTATGAATTCTACTTTAATCACAGGCGCTACTATTAAAAATTTATGGATGCCAGCTATAGTTGGTAAACATGCTGGTGACTCATTATTTGGTGGTTTTTTCCCGTATGGTGTTACAGGTTTTATAACAGTTATTCCAATGGCAATTTTTGCTTTTGATGGTTTAGAATATATAGGAATTACAGCAGCAGAAACTTCAAATCCAAAAGTAACTATTCCAAAAGCTACTAATCAAGTTGTATTTCGTACTTTGATGCTCTATGTAGGCTCTACTTTTGTACTTTTATCATTATATCATTGGAGTAATTTACATGAAACAGACATACCATTTGTTATGATATTTGACAAAATAGGATTTAGATATGCTGCTTGGTCACTTAATTTTATAATTTTAACTGCTGCGTTATCAGTTTACAATGGATGTATTTACAGTAGTAGTCGTACACTTTATGGTCTTGCTTTACAAAATGGTGCACCTAAGATTTTTTTAAAGACAACAAAAAAAGGTATACC
This sequence comes from Endomicrobium sp., assembly GCA_031273925.1. GTDB lineage: Bacteria > Elusimicrobiota > Endomicrobiia > Endomicrobiales > Endomicrobiaceae > Endomicrobiellum. Next base: position 43,102 of record JAISQW010000001.1, read on the forward strand.
AATTTATTCTAATATTTTAGATGGTATTTTAACATTCTTAGTGGTACCATTAAATTATTTTATTACAAACTGGTTTGAAGCTTTTCAAATAATTGTTCAATTCATAGTGGCATGCATTCTTATTAGTTGGATATTAATCACAATTTCTCATATGAAATTTAAAAAACAAAAAAAAATAGAAAATTATAAAACTATATTTCCTACACCATTTTATCCTTACTCAAGTTATCTTACGCTTATATTTACAATATTTATTTTCATTACTTTGATTATAAAATATTTTTTTTGATTTAAAAATGATAAATGTTTGGTTTTATAATTAAATGATTGACAATTAATATAAATACTGATAGAATTTGTTGTGTTTTATTTTTAGATGTTTGCAATTTTAAATAAAGGGTTTATATAGGAATGAAAGTTTTGGTGCTTAATTGTGGATCGTCATCGGTTAAATATACATTATTTAAAATGAATGATAAAGACGAAAAAAAAATAGCGTGGGGAATAATTGAGCGAATAGGTCTTGAAGATGTATATTATAAAAGACAAATAATAAATTGCATTGAAAAAAAAGAAACAGTAAATATTAAAAATCATACTGAAGCTGTAGAGCTTTTAATAAAAGATCTGCTACATAAAAAAAAAGGAATTATTTCAAATATAAACGAAATTTTTGTAGTTGGCCACAGAGTTGTTAACGGTGGTAATAAATTTTCTAAATCTGTTTTGGTTACAAAAAATGTAAAAAAAAATCTAAAAGATTGTTTTTCTATAGCTCCTCTACATAACTTTGCTAATTATATGGGAATTCTTGCTGTAGAAAAAATTCTTCCTGGAATACCTTCAGTTTTAGTATTTGATACAGTTTTTCATAAAACTATTCCAGATTATGCATATATGTATGCTTTACCATATGAATTATATAAAAAAGATCATATAAGAAAATATGGATTTCATGGTATTTCTCATAATTATGTTTCACAAAAAGCAGCTGAAATGTTTGATAAACCTTTAAATAAACTAAATTTAATCACAGCACATTTAGGGAATGGTAGTAGTATAACTGCCATTAAAAAAGGAAAAGTTTTAGATACTTCTATGGGTTTTACACCTCTGCAAGGTTTAGTAATGGGTACGAGATGTGGTGATATTGATCCTGCTGTGATAATTTATCTTTTAGATAAATATTCACAGTATAGAAACAATATTACGCTGTTGAATGATTTGCTAAATAAAAAAAGTGGATTGCTTGGAATATCTGGTATTTCGTGTGATATGAGGGATATTATGCAAGCTATTAAAAATAAAAATACAAAAGCAATTCTCGCTTTTAAAATGTTTATATATAGTATTAAAAAATATATATGTGCTTATTATGGTATCCTAAATGGTATTGATGGTTTAATTTTTACTGGTGGTATTGGTGAAAATTCTGCAAATGTAAGAGAATTAATATGTAAAAATTTGGATTCTCTAAATATTAAAATAAATTCAAAAAGTAATAAAAACTACTCAGGTGTTGCGAAATTCGTTTCACCGAAAAATTCAATAGTAAAATTATTAGTCATACCTACAAACGAAGAATTATTGATTGCTAGAGAGTCTAAAAATGTAATAGTATCTAATTAATTTTATATTTTTTTGAAATTATTTATTACTATGAAAATATATAAACATGCAACCATAATAATTTATTTGTGGTTGCTTTAAGTTTTTGCTTTGAAATAAATAGTATAGTATTTAAATAGGAGGTTAAATTAAATGCCAAATCCAAAGAGGAAACATACTCCTCATCGCAGGGATTGTAGAAGGATGGCGAATTCAAAACTTAAATATCCGAATTTGAGTAAATGTTCAAATTGTGGATTTGTAAAAATACCACATAATGTGTGTTTAAAATGTGGTTTTTATAATAATGAATCAATTATAGTTGTTAAAAAAGAAAATAAAAATTTCAAACAATATGGTAATAAAAAGGTTGGTAAACAATGATAGTTGCGCTTGATGCAATGGGTGGTGATTTTGCACCTACTTCAACAGTTGAAGGTGCAATTCTTGCAGCAAAGGAATGTAAACATAAAATATTACTTGTAGGTAATAAAAAATGTATAGATGCAGAAATATTAAAATATAAAAAGATATATAATCTTGAAGCTCTTAATATAGAAGTAATGAATGCATCAGAAATTATTAATATGGATGAACATCATCCAGCAAAAGCAGTTCGTAACAAAAAAAATTCTTCTTTATCAATTTGTGCTAAACTTGTTGCAGATGGAAATGCTGATGTATTTGTTTCAATGGGTAATTCTGGAGCGATTATGACAGCAGCTCTCTTTTATTTAAAAAGAATAGAAGGTGTTTTAAGACCAGCAATTTCGACAATTTTTCCAACTATAGATGGACATTGTATCATTTCTGATATAGGAGCTAATGTTAATTGTAAGCCGGAACATTTAGTACAATTTGGAATAATGTCTAGTTTATTTTGTGAAAAAGTAATTGGCATTAAAAATCCACGTGTTGCTCTAGTTTCAATTGGTGAAGAACCAATAAAAGGTAATGAGCTAACATTGACTACTTTTAAACTTTTTGAGAAAACAAAGATTAATTTTGTAGGAAATATTGAAGGTAGAGATATTCCGAAATCTAAGGCAGATGTTATTATATGTGATGGTTTTGTTGGAAATGTAATATTAAAGCTTAGTGAAGGACTTGCAGAGATGATGCTTAAACTTGCAAGAAAAGAATTTAAAAAACATCCCATAACATGGGCAGCACTTCCTTTTTTGTGGTTTGCAATTAAAAATTTAAGGAAAAAATTAGATTATGCAGAATCTGGAGGAGCTCCACTATTAGGTGTTAATGGCGTTTGTATAGTAGGTCACGGGAGTTCAAATGGTAAAGCAGTAAAAAATGCAATTCTTGTTGGTATAAAAACTGCTGAACACAATATTGCTAATGATATTAGAGGAATTATAACAAGTTACAATAAAGGTTATTAAAAATGAGTAGAAAAATAGGAGTGAAAATTTTAGGAACTGGATCTTATTTTCCTAAAAAAATTATTACTAATATAGATTTAGAAAAAAAAGTCAAAACTTCAGATGAATGGATAACTACTAGAACTGGTATAAAAGAAAGAAGAATATCTAAAAAAAATGAATTAACATCTGATCTTGCTTTCAAAGCTTCTCTTGAAGCTTTGAAAGTTACTGATATTTTACCTGAACAAATAGATTTGATACTTGTTGCAACTATTACTCCTGATATGTTTTTTCCATCAACAGCTTGTTTTTTACAAAAAAAATTGTATTCATCTATATCATCGCAAAAACCAGCTTTTGATTTATCTGCTGCGTGTAGTGGTTTTATTTATGGAATTACAATAGCAAGAGCTTTTATTAAATCTGGTCTTTATAAGACCATTTTATTAGTAGGCGCAGAGGAACTTTCGAAAATTACAGATTGGACAGATAGAAGTACTTGTGTTTTATTTGGAGATGGGGCTGGTGCAATGATTTTATCTGCTTCTGATACAGATGATGACATTTTAGCAACATACCTTGGAGCTGATGGATCATATTCAGATCTACTTTTTATGCCTGCTGGAGGTACAGCAAATCCTGCAACAATAAATACTGTTGAAACAAAATTACATACAATAAAAATGGATGGTATGCATGTTTTTAAAGTTGCTGTACCAAAAATGACTCTTGCTGGTAAAAAAGCTCTAGAACTTTCTGGCAAGAAGTTAAAAGATATAAAACTTTTTATACCTCATCAAGCTAATATGAGGATAATTAAAGCTGTTGCAAAAAAAATGAATATTTCTATGGATAAAGTTTTTGTAAATATTCATAAAACAGGTAATATTTCATCAGCCACTACTATTACAGCTTTAGATGAAGCTATAAAATCTGGTAAAATTAAAAGTGGAGATCTCGTGGAATTAATAGCATTTGGGGCTGGTTTTACGTGGGGAGCCGCAGTAATAAGAATTTAATATTTAATTATATACAAGGATTTTATAACAATTGAAAAAAATAGCATTAATATTCCCAGGGCAAGGTACGCAATATATTGGAATGGGTAAAGATATTTACAATAAATATACAAAAGCAAGAAAAATAATAGATTCGGCTGGTAGTGATCTTAGTAAAATTATTTTTGAAGGTGAAGAAAAAACATTACAGCTTACTAAATATGCTCAACCTGCGATATTTACTGTTAGCGTAGCAATATTTGAAGTTTTTAGAGAGTTATTTAATATGCATGATGTTGAATTTATTGCTGCTGGACACTCAGTAGGAGAATATTCTGCTTTATATGCAGCAGGTTTTTTTAATTTTAAAGATGGATTAGACATGGTAAGATCTAGAGGAGAATTTATTCAAAAAGCATCTGAAAATAATCCTGGGACAATGGTTGCAATTATTGGCATAAGTGATGTTTCTAAAATTGAATATATATGTAAAAAAGTTTCTTACTTTGGTATTTGTGAAATAGCTAATTTTAACTCTCGCGAGCAAATTGTTATATCAGGGAATATAGAAGCTATTAATAAAGCTGTTGAACTTGCAAAAGAACTAGGAGCTTTAAAAACAATTTTCTTAAATGTTTCTGGTCCATTTCATTCTTCTCTTATGTCATCTGCTGCATATAATATGTCTCAAAAACTTAAAAAATATAATTTTAGCGTACCGTTTTTTGGAGTATATACAAATTATGATGCGTTATGTACATTCGACAGATTTTCTATTAAAGAAAAACTTGCACTTCAAATTAAAAGTCCAGTAAAATGGAGTGAGAGCATTAATAATATTATTAATTCAGGATTTGATAAATTTATTGAAATTGGCAGTGGTAGAGTTTTAACTGGACTTTTAAAAAAAATAGACAGGTCAAAAAAAACATTTAATATAACAGACTCTATAAGTTTAAAAAAAACATTGGAGGATATAAATAAATGAAATTATATGGAAAAACAGCTATTATAACTGGTTCTGCTCAAGGTATAGGTAAGGCAATTGCTGAAATTTTTGCATTAGAAAAAGCTAAAATTGTAATTTCTGACATTAATGAAAAATTGGCTAAAAAAACAGCAAATGAAATAAAATCAAAATATGACACTGAGGTTATCACTGTTGCAGGTGACGTTTCTGATAAAGAATATTGTAAAAATTTAATAAAAATTTCTCTAGAAAAATTCTCTAAAATAGATATATTAATTAATAATGCTGGACTTACAAAAGATAATCTTGTGATAAGAATGAGTGAAATTGAATGGGATAGGGTTATAGCAGTTAATTTGAAGGGTGTTTTCAATTGTATAAAAGCTATTGCCAAATCAATGTTTAAACAAAAATATGGTAAAATAATAAACATAGCTTCCGTAGTTGGTGAAATAGGAAATTTTGGTCAGATAAACTATTCTGCGTCAAAAGGTGGAGTTATAGCAATAACAAAAACTTGTGCAAAAGAGTTTGCGGCAAAAAATATTTTGGTAAATGCTGTATCACCTGGATTTATTCGTACCGAAATGACAAATAAACTAACAGAATCTCAAAAACAATTCCTTATTTCAAAAATTCCACTCTCGAGGTTTGGTGACGTTTCTGATATAGCAAAAGCAGTTTTATTTTTTGCAAGTGATGATTCATCTTATATAACAGGGCATGTTTTAGCAGTTAATGGAGGAATGTATATGTAAATTTGTAAATCAATGTTTGTTGGTATATATTTATTTGTATTATGAGTTTTTATCTAGTTAAAAAAATAATCAATTTTGAATTATGATTATAGAAAAGGGGGGGATTATATAAATGGTAGATTTTGAATCTAGAATAAAAGAAATTATAGTTGAACAATTAGGTGTGAATATAACTGAAGTAGTAAATGAAGCATCATTTGTTAATGATTTAGGTGCAGATTCCTTAGATACGGTTGAACTTATTATGGCATTTGAAGAAGAATTTGGGATTGAAATTTCAGATGAAGAAGCTGAAAAAATTCAAACTGTAGGAAAAGCAATAGATTATATTAAAAATCATGCGCTAAAAAAATAGAATTAATAAAGGTATTAACTAAAATGTATGCTAAGAATAGGAGAATAGTTATAACTGGTATAGGTGTTGTAACACCTATAGGTATGGGAAATATTGAATTTACGGAAGCCTTAAGAATTGGAATGTCAGGTGTTTCTTTTATAGAATCATTTGATACAAGTGAATATAGTACTAAATTTGCAGCAAGCATAAAAAATTTTAATCCAGAACAATTTATAGAAAAAAAGAAAATAAAAAAAATGGCAAGATTTACACAATTAGGTTTTGCTGCTGCAAAAATGGCTATTGAGGATTCAAAACTTAACATTTTTAAAGAAGATTTGTCTAGAATAGGTGTTATAACGGGAACTGGAATGGGAGGATTGGATGTAATTGAAAAAGAACACCAAAATCTCATCCTAAAAGGACCTAAAAAAGTAAGTCCTTTTCTAATCCCTATGATAATTACAAACATATTGCCAGCAGAAATAGCAATAAAATATGGTTTTACTGGTCCAAATTATTCTATTGCTAGTGCCTGTGCTTCATCTAATCATGCTTTTGGTGATGCTTTGAGATTACTTCGTAGTGGTGATGTAGATGTAGTAATATCTGGTGGTGCAGAAGGAACAATCGTTCCTTTAGGACTTGCAGGGTTTTGTTCAATAAAAGCTCTTTCTAAAAGAAATAACGAACCTCAAAAAGCATCAAGACCTTTTGACAAAACACGTGATGGCTTTGTAATCGGTGAAGGTGCTGGCATAGTTGTTATTGAAACGTTGGATCATGCATTAAAAAGAGATGCCAAAATATATGCTGAATTGGCTGGTTATGGAGCATCCAATGATGCCTATCATATAACTGCTCCTGAACCAAAGGGAAATGCTGTTGTAATGGCAATGGAAAAAGCAATAAAAGATGCAGGTATTTCAAAGGATAAAATTGATTATATAAATGCTCATGGAACATCTACTGAATTGAATGACAAAACAGAAACTTTAGCTATAAAAAAATTTTTTAAGAATAAAGCGTATAATATACCTATTTCATCAATCAAATCAATGACAGGACACCTTCTAGGTGCTGCTGCAAGTGTAGAACTTATAGCTACTGTGTTAGCAATGCAAGCAGGATTTATTCCTCCTACAATTAATTATGAAATTTCTGATCCAAACTGTGATTTAGATTATGTTCCTAATAAAGCACGAATACAGCAGATTACTTGTGCTCTTTCAAATTCTTTGGGATTTGGGGGACATAATGCTACTGTTGTAATAAAAAAGTATGACAAGTAATAAATTTGAAAAACTACAAAGTGTTATTGGATATAAATTTAATGACATAGAAATTTTATTTATAGCTTTAACACATAAATCTTTTGCAGCTGAATCTGGAATAAAATGTTATAACGAACGTATGGAATTTTTAGGTGATAGTATTTTATCGGCAATTATAGCAGAAGCCCTATACATAAAATACTGTAATAAAAACGAAGGGATGCTATCACAATTAAAATCTAGAATTGTATCCAGGGCAAATTTAAGTGTTTGGGCAAAACAAATACGTTTGGGCGATTATGTTTTTTTAGGAAAATGTGAAAATACTAAAGAAACAAGAGAAAGAAAAAACTTACTTTGCGATATATTTGAAGCGATAATTGGAGCGATTTATTTAGATGGTGGTTTTACAAATGCAAAAAAATTCGTTTTAGGGTTTTTGAACAATAAAAAAAATATATTAGTTAAGGATTATAAAAGCAGATTGCAAGAGATTATTCAATTAATTCATAAAAAATTACCAGAATATCAAATAGTGAAAGAATTAGGACCTGATCACAAAAAACAGTTTGAAGTTGTAGTTTATATAGATAATAAATTTGCAGCAAAAGGATTTGGAAATTCCAAAAAAGAAGCTCATCAATCAGCTGCTAAAAAAGCTTTAAAAAATATTAATAAAGATTTGTTATTATTAAAATATAAAATTATTTTACAAAAAAATAAAAGAGGTTAAATATGGATTATATGTTATCTGATGAAGAAAAAACATTAATTGCAACTGCTAAAAATATTGCTATTGAAAAAATGAAATTAGAAAGAAAATATTATGATGAAAATGAAGAGTTCCCTTGGAAAATTATTAAAGAATTTGCAAAATCTAATTTATGTGGAGTGTATGTACCAAAAAAATATGGTGGACTTAGCAAAGGTATTATGGGACTTGTTCTTGTTCTTGAAGAATTATGCAAAGTTGATAGTGGAGCAGCACTACCTCTTGCTGCCACAATATTAGGTACATTACCAATAATTTTGGCAGGAACAGAAAAGCAAAAAACTAAATATCTATTTGATATTGCATCTGGTAATAATCTAGCTGCTTTTGGATTAACAGAGGTTAATGCCGGTTCAGATATAACTGGCATTGCTACAACTGCTGTTAAATCTGGAGACTATTATATAATAAATGGTAGAAAGCGTTTTATAACTAACGGAGGAGAAGCACAAGTTTATACAATTTTTGCTAAAACTAATCCAAAAAAGGGAGCAAGAGGTATTTCTTGTTTTATATTAGAAAAAGGAATGATTGGATTTAGTTTTGGTAAAAAAGAGGTAAAAATGGGTATAAGAGCATCTTCGACAAGAGAACTTATATTTAGTAATTGTAAAGTTCATAAAGATAATCTTATTGGCAAAGAAGGCCAAGGATTAATTATTGCACAAGCTACATTGGATAATTCTAGACCAGGCGTTGCAGCTCAAGCTTTGGGTATTGCCACAGGAGCTTTAGAGGAAACAGTGAAATATGCTAAAAAGCGGATTCAATTTGGCCAAACTATAGCTTCTTTTAGTGCAATTCAACATATGCTTGCTGATATGGCGACTGAAATTGAAGCAGCGCGAGCATTACTTTATTCTTTAGCAAGAACAATAGATTCTGGAAAACAAAAACGTGTAAGTAAAGAATCTGCCATGGCAAAGCTTTTTTGTTCTGAAGTAGCAATGAAAGTGACTGTAAATGCAGTTCAAATTTTTGGCGGTTATGGATATTCTAGAGAATGTCCAATTGAAAAAATGATGAGGGACGCAAAAATTACAACTATTTATGAAGGAACTAGTCAAATTCAAAGAAATGAAATTGCCCTAAATTTGATTAAACAATCATTTTAAAAAATATTATATTTTTTAATTATCTTATTAAAAAATTGTTTTGGTGAGTGTAAAGTATGAATATAGTAATTTGCATTAAACAGGTCTCTAAATTAATTATCGAAAGTACTATTAACACAATTGATAGTAGGATGTGTAGAGTTAATAGAGAGACTGCGAAATTAATATTAAACCCTTTTGATAAATATGTTATAGAAGAAAGTGTAAGAATTAAGGAAAAAATGGGTGGTAAAGTTACTGCTATTACTATGGGTCCGTATAAATCAGAGTCTATTTTAAGAAAAGCCATATCAAAAGGTGTCGATGAAGCTTTTTTAATAAGTGACATAGCTTTTAAAGGTTCAGATGCATTAGCAACATCTTATGTTTTATCATGCGCAATAAAACATATTAGAAGAGATTATGATATTATAATTTGTGGCACACAATCATTAGATGGAGATACTGGCCAAGTTGGGCCTAGTATTGCAGAAATGTTAGATATTCCACATATATCTTATGTTAGTAAAATAGAGTCAATTGATATTGACAAAAAAACAATTAAAGTTATAAGAAAGATGGAAGATGGATATGATATAATAAGAAGTTCTATCCCAGTTCTTTTGACTGTTGTTAAAGGTATAAACACACCTAGAATGACCTCATTTAAATCGAATATGATTTCTAAAAAAGCAAAAGTTAAAATTCTTAATGCTTTTGATATTAATGCTGATATTAAAAAAATAGGATTACGTGGATCTCCAACTAAAGTTGCTAAATTACTTACGATATCATATAGTTATGATATCATAAGTAAAAAATCTACTGAAGAAGAAACATGTGATCAAATTATTGATATATTAATTAGAAGGTTGTTTAATATGAAAATTATATGAGAATAATTTTATAGTAATTATTCGTTTTTTTTATTTCAAAAAAAATGGAGTTTAAGAAAAATGAGTAGTGAAGTGAAAGTTTTTTATAATAAATGTGTAGAAAATAGTTTTTGCGAAAATAAATCTGATCTTTCTAAAAGTTCTTGCTCTGTAAAAAATAAAAATCAAATAAATAATAAAATTTTATACAAGGGCATTTTGGTTTATGCGGAACAAAGACATGGTAAACTTGCAAATATTGTATATGAACTTTTAAATAATGGTCGAAAACTTGCAGATGAACTCAATACAACATTAAGTACAATCCTTATTGGTTATTATGATGATGAAAATGATATTAAGATTAAAAGTCAAGAATTAATAAATAATGGTGCAGACAAGGTTTATGTTTGTAATAATCCTGTTTTATTTGAATTTCAAGATGATTCTTATACTAATATTTTAGTACAGCTTATAATAAGAGAAAAACCTGAAATAGTTTTAATTAGTGCCACAAATATAGGTCGTTCATTTGCTCCAAGAATTGCGTCAAGAATTTATACTGGTCTTGCTGCTGATTGTATTTTATTAAAAATAGATTCTGAAACAAGAAATCTTCAACAAATAAGGCCAGTTCTTGATGGTAAAATTATGGCAACTATTTTAACACCTGATAACCGTCCACAGATATCAACAGTACGTAGTAATATTTTTAATAAAATTAAAACAAAAAAAGAAAGGAAAGGAGAAATTTTTTATTTTAATACTAATCCAAAATTATTGAAAAGTAGAACTGAAACTTTAGGATTTATAAAAAATGTTGATGATGAAAAAACTATTAAGATTGAAGATGCAGATGTTGTTGTGGCTGGTGGCAAAGGTGTTGGCGAGTCTAAAGGATTTGAGCTTATTAAAGAACTTGCAAAAATTTTAGGAGGAGTAGTAGCTGCTTCAAAAGCAGCAGTTGATGCAAATTGGATATCTAGTATGTATCAAATAGGTCAAACAGGTAGAACAATTTCTCCTAAAATTTACATTGCTTGTGGAATATCAGGACAAATTCAACATAATGTTGGAATGGCATCTTCAGATATTATTATTTCTATAAATAAAGATCATACATGTCCTATGATGCAAATAGCAACATATGCCTTAAAAGGAGATATGTATGAAATAATTCCAAAAATAATAAAAAAAATAAAACTTTATAAAAAAACATAAGAATGTAATATAAATCAAAAAATTAAATTCTTGTGAATTTTTAAAAAATTTTATATGAGATTAAAAGAATGAAAATAATAAAAATGATTAGGGATACATGTTATGATTTAAAAATCTATCTTGCTGGAAAATCAACGGCAGATATAAAAAGAGAATTTGGGCTTAAATCTATTGTAAAACTTAATTCTAATGAAAATTCATTATGTGCTTCAAAAAAAACTATTAAAGAAATTAAAAAAAATATTAAAAATATATTTTTATATCCAGATTCTAATGCTTATAAATTGAAAAGATCTTTAGCTAAAAAATATCAATTATCAATAGATAATATTTTTATTGGTGCAGGTGGAGATGAAATAATAGAGCTTATAGCTAAACTTTTTTTTAATCAAGAAGATGAAATAATTGTTTCAAAACACTCTTTTACACGGTACAGTATAGTTGTAAAATTAATGGGGGCGAAGTTAATTGTAGTTCCAACAGATAATAATCTTAAACAAAATTTAATTGCTATAACAAAAGTTTGTAATAAAAATACAAAAGCAATTTTCATTGCAAATCCTAATAATCCAACTGGAACTTACAATACAAAAAAAGAATTTTCTATTTTTTTAGAAAAAATGGCTATTAATAAATTTAATTCCAAACCAATTATTGTACTTGATGAATCTTATTTTGAGTATGCACTATCTGAAAAAAATTATCCTAATGGTTTAGATTATTTAAAAGAAAATAAAAATTTAATAGTGTTTAGAACCTTTTCAAAAATTTACGGACTTGCTGGATTGAGAGTAGCTTATGGTTTTGCTAGTAGAGAAATAGTGAATTATATTGAAAGAGTTAGACCTCCATTTAGTGTTAATATTTTAGCTCAAGTTGCTGCAATAACATCAATAAATGATAAAAAACATGTTTTAAAAAGTCAAAAACTTGTAATGAAAGAAAAACAATATTTTTATATTGAATTCAATAAAAGTAATATAAAATATATTCAATCTGCTGCAAATTTTATTATTTTTAATACTTTACCATTAAGTGGTAAAGAAATGTTTATTTTTTTGCTTAAAAAAGGTATAATTACAAGGTCTCTATATGAGTACGATTTAGAAAACTGGATAAGAGTTACAATTGGATCACATAAAGAAAACAAATTATTTATAAAAAAAATAAATGAAATCTTTAAAGAATACAATAAAAATACATAATAATGTTTTTTGTAATAAAAAAAATAAAAAACCTCCAATTTTATTTTTGTTGGGGAGACAAATATTTAGAACAATATTTTCATTGTTTTACAGATGGCAAATTGATGGTATAGAAAATATTCCAAAATCTGGTGGAGCAATTATTGCTCCAAATCATATAAGTTTTTTTGATCCTCCACTAATAGGAGCATCAATTTATCGTCCATTATATTTTATGGCAAAAAAAGCATTATTTGACATTCCAATTTTAAGATATATAATAAAACGAACAAATGCATTTCCTATTGAACAATTTAAAAATAATATTAAAACGATAAGATATGCATTTTCTTTATTGCAACAAGGGAATTTACTTTTAATATTTCCTGAAGGCACCAGAAGAAAAACAGAAACAAAAGATAAAAAAATCGAAAAAGTAAATCCTGGAATTGGTATGTTGGCATGTAGAGCTTGTGTACCATTGATTCCTACAAAAATAGAAAATATTGATATGATGTTGAAATTTAAACAAATAAAATTAAAATATGGTAAGCCTATTTATCCACCAAAAAAATTTACAAAAAAAGATTATATTTGTTTATCTCAGAAAGTTCTAAATATAATATCCATAATGTAATATTGGTGATGTTTAAAATGATTGAAACAAATAAATTTAAAATTAAAATTGCAAAAAATGTAGGATTTTGTTTTGGTGTGAAAAGAGCTATAAATCTAGCAGAAAGAGCTATAAATAAAAAAAATCAAAAAGTATATACTTTAGGACCTATTATTCATAATCCTCAGGAAGTTAAACGACTTAAAAATCAAGGGATAGCAATATTAAAAAATATTGATAATCTTAAAAATGCTTCTGTAATTTTACGTACACATGGTATACCATTTGAACTTCACAAAACCCTCATTATGAATAGAACGATTGATATAATAGATGCAACGTGCCCATTTGTAAAAAGAGCACAAAAAATAGTATGGCAATTAAGTGATGATAATATCAAATTTAAAAATGCACTAACAGTATTAATTGGAGAGAAGATTCACCCTGAAGTCATTGCACTTGTTTCCTATGCTACTGATAAAAAATGTTTAGTTTTGGAAAATATAGATGAGGCACGTTTTTTTTTTACTAAAAAAAAACGAATAAACGTTGTAAGTCAAACTACACAAACTCCAACAAATTTCAATAATATTGTTGGAATTTTAAAAAAAAGATATAAAGTAAAAGTTTATAATACAATATGCGAAGCAACTCTTGACAGGCAAGAGTCTGCAAAAAAACTTTCAAATAATGTAGATTTAATGATAGTAGTTGGAGGCAAAAATTCTGGGAATACAACAAAACTTGCACAAATCTGTAGTATGAAAACAAAAACATATCATATTGAAACTGTTGATGATTTAAAAAAAAAGTGGTTTAAAAAACTAAAAACTATAGGTCTTGTTACTGGTGCTTCAACACCATCATGGATAATAAAAAATATTATAAATGGATTAAAAAACATGTTTTTGTGCATAATTAGTCTTTCCTTTTGAGTTTTTTGAGTAAAATTTTACTTTTTTCATTGAATAATCTTTTTTCTTTACCAGTTAAAGTTGTTGATGGTAATTGTTTCATGTTTAAAAAATTAATAAACTTATTTTTAAATTTTACTCTAAAATCTAAATGTGGCCCAGTTGCAAGTCCAGTCATACCAACATATCCTACAATTTGACCTTGATTTACTTTGGTGCCTTTTTTTATGTGTTTACCATATTGTGAAAGATGTCCATAATATGTTTCATATCCATTTGGATGTTTTATAATTACCAAATTTCCAAAACCACCATTATATTTTGCCATTACAACTGTTCCATTAGCAATAGCTAATACAGGAGTCCCTGATGGAGCAGCATAATCTATTCCTAAATGTGGTCTTGTATATTTTAAAATTGGATGAAATCTATTTGTTGAAAAAAACGAACTTATTCTTTTAAATTGAAGAGGTGCTTTTAAAAAAGCACCCTTTAATGACTTTCCATTTTCATCATAATATCCTTGGTTTTTTTTTGTTTTAAAGTGAAATGCATTATATGTTTTTAAATGTGTTTTATATTGAGCCGCAGCAATTACGTTTTCTGATAAACGTCTATTTTTTTTATTTATACATTCTGTTTCATATAAGACGTTAAAACTATCACCTTGTTTTGCATCAGCGAAATTTATTTGCCCTGAAAAAATATCCATAAAAGAGTGAATAATATCTTTAGGTATGTTTTTTGCTCGCATTGATGACCACAAAGATGATGAAACTATCCCTTGTTTTTTATTAAAAGAATTTTTATTTCTTTTAAGTGTTTTTTTTATATTATTGTTATATGGAGATTTGATTTTAAAAGAACAAGAATTTTTTGTAGAGTAATATTTGAAATTAATTAATTTCCCGGTTTTTTTATTATAAATTATCTCATAAAAATCGCCTGGAAAACAATGATCTACATCAATCATTGTTTTTTGTTTTTTTAGGATATTGTAAATATCTTTTTTTTGAAGTTTCGTAGCATAATTTAATGATAAAGATAAAGTATCACCCTTTTTTATAATTATTTTTTTTGTTTCTTGATATTGAGCTATATTAGCACTCATTTCATTACCGGTAAAAATTAATATTAAAATAATCAAGATAGAAAAAATAATTATGTTATTAACATATATTACAATATTTCTTTTTGATATAAATTTAGTTATTATCATAATTTATTATACTATAAGATTTTCAATTTTTATGTCAATTTTAATAAAAAAAACATCGAATATTTTCCTCGAATTAAATATAAATCTAATAAATTACTATAAGCAAAACTTTATTAAAGTATTAAAATTATAAATGCTTATTACAAAATATTACAAAAAATGCATTATAGAATATATTATAAATTTTTATATGATAAAAATTTATAAAAAATAAATGATTGCTTTATTAAAATTGACATAAAAATCTAAAAAATAATATTTAAAAAATATAAAATGTGTATTATTTTTGTTTTCTTATTATTAACAATTTTCTTGATATACAATTGAAATTTTAGTAAAAATTTTTATAAAGAAAAGAATTTTCAACAAATATTAATTATACTGTACATATAATAAAAATAACAAAATTGTTTGTTATTTTTAAAATATTATTATGACTCAAATACGTTATTTATAATAAAAGCTATTTTAATAAACACTAAAATGCAAAAAACTATTGTAGTATGTGATAAAACTTTGTATGTTTATGAATAATGGCAACAAAAAGATATAAATAAAGATGATTTAACTAATAAAAAGAGGTTTAATTAAAATATAATGTTAGATGTTTTTTTAGTAGTCACTACAATTTTAATGGCATGGATTGGATGGTCAATTGGATTAACTAGAGTTTTTTTTTCTGTTTTTGCTGGATTTATATCGATTGTAATAATATTTAAATATGTTTTTCAAGAAGGATCAAATTTTTTTTTAATATTTACAATAGTACTGTTATCTGTTGTTTTAATATATAGTTTTATTTCAAAAACAGTTAATTTTTTTCATCTTAATATTTTAGATAGGTTTGGTGGTATGTTGTTAGGTTTATTTATTTGGTTCATTTTATTTGTAAATATAGTTGTTCCTACTGTAAATTATAAAGGGTTTTTGTTAAACAAATTGGTATATACAACAGTTCATACTTTTATTGATGATATAATATATTCAAAAATTTCTGTGATTTATGATTATATTATACAATTATTTGAAATAAAAAAATAATAAAAAAATATTTATACAACGAACATTTACTTTTTTGATAAAAATATTTGTTATTTAGGAGGTGCAGTGAAAAAGTTAAAATTTGGGTTCCCAATAGGAAGCCTACAAACATCTACATTGGAGTTATTTAAAAAAGTTGGTATAAAAATTATTATATCATCAAGATCATATTATCCTGTATCAGACGATAATGAATTAGAAATAATGCTTATTCGTTCACAGGAAATAGCAAGATATGTACAAGATGGATTTTTTGATTTAGGTATAACTGGATATGATTGGATTTGTGAAAGTGGAGCAAAAGTCAAAGAAGTGTGTGAATTAAAATATGCAAAATCTGGATTTAAAGCTATAAAATGGGTTTTGGCAGTACCTGATAATTCTGAAATAAAATCAGTAAAAGATTTACAAGGGAAACGTGTTGCAACAGAACTTATTAATTGTACAAAAAAATATTTTGATAAATGTAAAGTTAAAGCAAAAATTGAATTTTCATGGGGAGCAACAGAAGTGAAAGCCGGTAAATTAGTTGATGCTATTGTTGAATTAACTGAAACAGGTTCATCGTTAAAAGCAAACAAATTAAAAATAATTGACGAGTTACTTACTTCGACAACTAGATTAATTACAAATTATAAGGCATTGCAAGATAGCTGGAAAAAGGAAAAAATAGAAAATCTATCTATACTTTTAAATGGTGCACTTTTGGCTGAAGGTATGGTTGGATTAAAAATGAATGTCTCGTTAAAATCTTTAAAAGTAATTACGAAAATTCTACCTGCTATTAAAAAACCTACAATATCACAATTAAGTGATAAAAATTGGGTTGCTATAGAAATTATTTTACAAAAAAAAATAGTAAAAAGTATAATACCTATATTAAAACGGTTAGGAGCTATTGGTATTATTGAATATCCGTTAAATAAAATAATTTATTAAATAAAGAAATATAATTTTAACTTGAATTATTGATAATATAAATGTTAAATTAAGTTGGTTAACTTTTTGTATTAAAACGGTATAGTTTAAAACAGTGAATAAAGTTGATAAAAAAATGAGTAATGTAAGAGCAAGATTTGCTCCTTCACCAACAGGAGATTTACATATAGGTGGTGTTCGTACTGCCTTATTTAATTGGCTTTTGGCAAGAAGCAAAAAAGGAAAATTTATTTTAAGAATTGATGATACTGATGAAAAACGCTCAACTATTTCATCTATTAAAATTATTTTAGAATCCATGAAATGGCTAAAACTTGATTGGGATGAAGGACCTAATTACGATTTATATGATAAACCATCTTTGTACTATCAAATGGAACGCAAAAATTCTGGAATATATCAAAAATATGTTGATGAACTTATTTTAAAAGGCTTAGCATATAATTGTTATTGTACTAGTGATGAAATTAACAAAATGAGGGAAAAAGCACAAATCAATAAACTACCTCCAAAATATAATGGTAAATGTAGAAAACTTACATTTAAGCAACAACAAAAAATGCGATCTAATGGCAAAAAATCTGTAGTAAGATTTAAGGTTCATAATACTGGAGTTACTGTTTTGTATGATATTGTAAAAGGTATAATTCATTTTGATAATTCCATACTTGATGATTTTGTTATTTTAAAAACAAATTATGTTCCAACATACAATTTTGCATGTGTTATTGATGATCACCTTATGAATATCACATACGTATTAAGAGGAGACGATCATATTTCAAATACTCTTCGTCAAATTCAAGTTTATAAAGCTTTTGGTTGGAAATTGCCTAAATTTGCGCATATACCTATGATCTTAGGAACAGATGGAGAAAGACTTTCAAAAAGACATGGCCATACATCTATATTAAAATATAGAGAAGAAGGATATTTGTATGAAGCTATAATAAATTATCTTGCATTACAAGGATGGTCATCAAAAAATAATCAACAAATTTTTACAATAGAAGATTTAATTAAAAAATTTGCTCTAAAAAAGTGTAGTGTAAGTCCATCTATTTTTGATTCTAATAAGTTGTTATGGATTAATGCTGAAAAAATTCGTTTAAAAACTATACATCAATTATGTGAATTATTCATTGATTGGTTGAAATATATAAATAATGAAAAATTAATAAAAAATTGGAATATTGAAATTTTAAAGAAAGCTATGTTATTAGAAAAGAATAAAATAAAATTATTAAAAGATATACCGTATCTCGTAGATTTTTTTTTTAAAAAAGAAGTTGAATATGAAAAAGATGCATTAGATAAAATTTTTTTACAAAATAAATTTAAAAACAATACAAAAAATATTTTGAAAGATGTTATAGTAAGATTACGTGATAGTAAAGATTTTTCATCTAATTCTTTAGAAAAACATTTAAGAACATTGGCAATGGAAAAATCTATAAAAACTCAAGAAGTATTTCACTCCATACGAATTGCTATCACTGGTAGAACTAAAGGTCCAAGTTTATTCCATATGATGGAACTTATGGGAGCAAAAGAAGTTATAAGAAGATTAAATATGATAATAGAAAAATTTTTTAAAAGTATTTGAAAGAAAAAGTAAATTATAACAGTAAATTTTTATAGAATAAATTTTATTCTAATAATTAGTTAATTTGTAAAAATTATAGATATAATGGGCGAATGGCGAAATAGGCAGACGCACAAGACTTAAAATCTTGAGATTTATAAAAATCATGAGGGTTCAAGTCCCTCTTCGCCCATTTTTAATTTAGTAATATGCGCTGCTAGCTCAATAGGTAGAGCAAACGACTCTTAATCGTTAGGTTATAGGTTCAATTCCTATGCGGCGCATCATAATTATTTAAAAATATTTTTATAGAAGTATTATATTAAATATAATAAAAAATAATAGCGGACATGGCGAAATAGGCAGACGCATATGGTTTAGGACCATATATTGCAAAATGTGAGGGTTCAAGTCCCTCTGTCCGTAATTTTTTATGATACTATTCAAAAAAAATGCATTATTTCTACGTTTTTTATACATAACAAAATAAAAAATTATATTAGCACTTCTAAATCTCATATTTAAATTCTATTGAAATTATGATAGAATCATGTGTATTATTAATAATTGATATTATTTTGTTACAAATAAAAAGTGTAAAAAATAAATATACAAGTTTGTTTTAGAATAATTCATTATTAATAGAGAAAATTACAAAGGAGATTAATGTATGAGTGAATTGGATAGATTTAATGAAAATATAAAAATACCAGATTCACTTCCACTGCTTCCTGTTAGAGATATTGTTTTGTATCCTGCAATGGTATTGCCTCTTGCTGTTGGAAGAGAGAAATCTATAAAAGCTTTAGAAGAATCTATGGCAACAAATAGACTTATTTTTATTGTTGCACAAAAAAATATTCAGATTGAAGATCCAACACCTAATGATGTTTACAATATAGGCACGGTTTGTGAAGTGCTTCAAATATTGAAAATGCCCGATGGAACATTAAAAACACTTGTTGAAGGTATAAATAGAGCACAATGGACAGATTTCAAATTGAACGATAAAGGATACATTGAGGTTGGGATTAAAATTTTTGATGAAAAAATAGAAAAAACAGCAGAAGCCGAGGCTACTATGAGACGTACAGTTTCTCTTTTTGAACAATATGTAAAACTTAATCCTAGAATGCCTATAGAGGTTTCAATTTCAGTAAATAATATTACTGACACTGCAAGATTTGCAGATACAATAGCATCACATTTAGTGATAAAAAATAATGATAAACAAGAGATTCTTGAATTAGTTGATCCCATAAAACGTTTAGAAAAAATAATGGAGATATTGATTTCAGAAATAGAAATATTAAATATTGAAAGACGAATCCAAAACAGAGTAAGAAATCAAATAGAAAAAACGCAAAAAGAATATTATCTTACAGAACAAATGAAGGCTATTCAGAAAGAACTAAAACAAAATGATGATATCCAAAAAGATATTGATGAACTTAGAGAAAAATTAAAAGATATTGGTATGCCTAAATTGGCAAGAAGTGCAGTTGAAAAGGAAATATCTAGACTTGAAAAAATGATGCCAATGTCTCCTGAAGCTACAGTTATAAGAACTTATATTGAGTGGTTTCTAGATTTACCTTGGGAAAAATCAACTGGAGATAATTTAGATTTAAATAGAGCAAAAGAAATTTTAGATCAAGATCATTATGGGTTAAAAAAAGTTAAGGATAGAGTTTTAGAGTACCTTGCTGTATTATCAAGAGTACAAAAAATAAGAGGGCCAATTCTTTGTTTTATAGGACCTCCAGGTGTTGGAAAAACTTCTATTGCTAAATCTATTGCAAGGAGTTTAGGAAGAAGTTTTGTAAGAATTTCTATGGGTGGAGTAAGAGATGAAGCTGTAATAAGAGGTCATAGGCGCACTTATATAGGATCAATGCCAGGGAAAATAATACAATCTATAAAAAAAGCAGGATTTAACAATCCTGTGTTTATTTTAGATGAAATAGATAAAATGGGATCAGATTGGAGAGGTGATCCGTCTTCAGCTTTACTTGAAGTTTTAGATCCTGAACAAAATTATATTTTTGAGGATCACTATTTAGATGTTGATTTTGATTTATCAAAAGTCATGTTTATAACTACAGCAAATACTTTAAATAATATTCCAAATACTTTACTTGATAGATTAGAACTAATAAGATTCTCTGGATATACTGATGAAGAAAAATATCATATAGCACAGGATTTTATAATTTCTAAACAATTAAAAGAACACGGGTTGAATTCTTCAGAACTTATTTTTTCAAAATGTGCAATTGATACTATAGTTAAAAACTACACTCGTGAAGCAGGTGTTCGTAACTTAACTAGAGAAATCGCAAATCTTTGCAGAAAAATTGCTAAAGAACTTGAATTTAATAAAGAATTAAAATCTATAATAATTACTAAAGAAAATATAAGTAAATATTTAGGTATAGCTCATTATGAAAGAAGCAGAATTGCTGAAAATGATATTGGTGTAGTTACTGGGCTTGCTTGGACAGAATTTGGTGGCGAAACGTTAACAATTGAAGTTAATAAAATGAAAGGTAAAGGAACACTAATGCTTACCGGTAAACTTGGTGATGTTATGAAAGAATCCGCTCAAGCAGCTTTAACATATGTTAAATCGTCATCAAAAAAATTTGGTATTAATGAAAATATGTTTTCAAATACTGATTTTCATGTGCATGTTCCAGAAGGTGCAGTACCAAAAGATGGCCCAAGCGCTGGAATAGCTTTAGCTACAGCTCTTGCTTCTGTTTGTAAAGATAAACCTGCAAAGAAAAAAATTGCAATGACAGGTGAAGTTACATTAAGAGGTAGAGTATTAGGAATAGGAGGATTGAAAGAAAAAGTTTTGGCAGCTTATAGAGATGGAATTAGTATTGTATTATTTCCTGAAAGTAATAAAAAGGATTTAATTGATATCCCAGATGATATAAAAGAAAAAATTCAAATGGTCCCTGTCGCTCATATGGATGAGGTTATTTCTTTTGTTATGGGACCACTGTTTAAGAGAAAAAAATTTAAAAAAATATTATAACTTCTTTGATTAAAATTTTAGTTGTATAAGAATTTAATTCTAACATTGATATTTTATAATATATAAGTTAAAAATGTTATAAAATAGGAATATAGTAAAAAATGAATTATTTAATTAAAACAATTGGTTGTCAAATGAATATAAGTGAATCTATGAGAATTGATTCAACTCTTGCTGCATATGGAGCATCTAGAGTTGATGATTTGTTATATACTGATGTTATTATATTAAATACGTGTTCTGTAAGAGCACAAAGTGAACAAAAAGCTTTTTCTTATTTAGGGAAATTAGAAGAACTTCAACGAATGAATATGAAACGTGTTAAAATAATTGTTTTTGGATGTATGGTTAAAAGACTTGGTTATAAAATTAAAAATAGATTTAAAAGTATTGATTTAATAATTGAATCAGAAGATATTAATAATGTAATTGCAAAAATTATAAATTCACTACAGATAAGTACTAATTTTAATGTACAACAAAAAAATAAACGTATTTTATTTAACGTTTCAAAATATATTCCTATAATGAAGGGATGTAACAATTATTGTTCATATTGTATAGTACCCATTGTTAGGGGTGTAGAAAGAAGTTTAGATTTTAATACATTGTTAAATGAATGTTATATAGCTGTAAAAAATAGTGTAAAAGAAATAATACTTTTGGGTCAAAATGTAAATTCATATCAATTTGATTCTATAAATTTCGTGTCATTGATTAAAAAAATTTGTAGTATAGAAAAACTAAAAAGAATAAGTTTTATGACAAATCACCCCAAGGATTTCAATGATGATTTAATAAATATTATTTCAAATGAAATAAAAATATGTTCTCATATTCATTTACCTCTTCAATCAGCATCTAATAGAATTCTTAGTGCAATGAACAGAAAATATACTTTTGAATATTATTTAGAATTAATAGAAAAAATAAAAACTATTATACCTGATATAAGTATTACAACTGATATTATAGTAGGATTCCCAGGAGAAACAGAAAAGGATTTTATAGAAACATTAAATGCTGTAAAAAAAATAAAATTTAATGGTTTATACGTTTTTAAATATTCTTTAAGACCAAATACAAAAGCAGCTGAAATGCCAGATGATGTAACATTATCAGATAAGAAAAAAAGACATACAATTATATTACAAGAAGCTAAAAAAAGTTCTATTGAAAAAAAATATAAGATGATAGGTAGTAAACAGCAAGTTCTTATAAAAAAAATAAGAAATGATATTATGGAAGCAAGTACAAGAAATTGCCAAAAAATAATAATAAGTGGTGGAAAACAAAGCGATGTTGGTGAATTTCGTAATGTTTATATAAGCAATATTGTAAAATCAAATTTAGTAGGCCGTATTATATAAAAATTGAATTTATAAAAAATGCAAATAAAAATTAAAAAATTGTCCAAAGAAATGACACCGTTAATGAAACAATATTATGAGATTAAATCTCAATACCCTAATATGATATTGTTTTTTCGTTTAGGCGATTTTTACGAAATATTTGATGATGATGCAATCAAAACAGCACCTATTCTTGGTATTGTATTAACACAGAGATCAGGAGTTTATATGTGTGGTGTACCTTATCATGCTGTAAATTCTTATATTAAAAAACTTATTGAAAAAGGATTAAAAATTGCTGTTTGTGAACAACTTAAAAATATAAAATCTACTAAAAGTATTATAAAACGTGAAGTTACAAAAGTGATAACTCCAGGAACAGTTTTAGATTATAATTTACTTGACCCTAACAAAAATAATTTTTTGATGTCAATCAACGTTAATAAAAATACTATGCTTATAGCTTGTGCTGTAGCGGATATATCAACAGGAGATTTTTTTACTTTTGAAACAACATTAGAATTTATTAAAACTGAAATTTTTAAGTATAATCCTGGTGAAATTATAATGTCTACAAACAAAAAAAATAAACACATATTAAAATTTATATCTAATCTTAAAATTCCAATTTCAAATATAGACAAATCATTTTTTGATATTAGAGCTGCTAAACAAATTATAAAAGATGTTTTTAATAATGATTTTTTACAAAATGAATCTAAAAATATAGATATAATTCGTGTATGTGGAGCCTTGCTTTATTATGTAAAAAAAATGCAACCACAAAGTATTGGTATTTTTTCATCTATAAAACATATTATTACCGCTGATTGTATGTATTTGGATGATATAACAATAAAAAATCTTGAACTTTTCAATCAAAGATTAAATGGTAATGCAAAAAATTCTCTGTTTACTATCATGAATTCTAGTAAAACATCTATGGGTATAAGAACTTTACGTCAGTGGCTTTTAAGACCGCTTTTTAATGTTTCTAAAATTATTGATAGACAAAAAATAGTAAATTTTTTCATAAAAAATCATCTTATTAGAAATAATGTATGTGAACAATTTAAAACTTTTCCAGATATTGAAAGAATAATTGCAAAAATTTGTTCTGGTATTGCAAATCCCAATGATTTATTATTATTAAAAAATTCATTAAAATCGATAAATAATATTTTTAAAACATTAAAATTTGTTGAAAATGATATAAGATTTAATCTACCTAAAACTAGGAATATAGATGTCATAAATAAAATTTCTTATTATTTATCAGATGGTGCATTTAATAGATCATTGAAAGATGGAAATATAATTAAAAATGGGATTAATACAGAACTTGATAATTTAAGAATAATATTAATTGATGCTAAAACTCATATATCAAATTTAGAAATCAAAGAAAAAACTTCTACTGGTATAAATAATCTTAAAATAGGTTATACTTCAGTATTTGGTTATTATATAGAAGTTAGTAAATCCAATATTTCGTTTGTTCCAAAACATTATATACGCAAACAAACTATTGCAAACGGAGAAAGATATATAACAGATGAATTAAAAATTTTAGAAGAGAAAATATTGTTTACGAAAGAAAAAATATTGAATATTGAAAATGATCTTTTTAACACTTTAAATAATGAAATATCATTTTTCACAGGCGATATTTTAAGAACATCACGAATTGTAGCTGAACTCGATATACTTTTAGGTTTTGCTATGAATGCTTTGGAGTATAATTATGTTTGTCCTAATATTTCAAATACTAAAAATATTGACATTAAAAATGGGCGACATCCTGTAATAGAAAAAATATTAAAAGATGGGGAATTCACATCAAATGATATAGTGTTTAATAAAAGTTCAAGAATTATACTTCTTACTGGTCCTAATATGTCAGGAAAATCAACATATTTACGACAAACAGCTCTTATTATTATCATGGCTCAAATGGGATCTTTTGTACCAGCATATAGTGCAAATATAGGTCTTGTTGATAGGATATTTACAAGGATAGGTGCAGGAGACAATATTGCATATGGTGAATCAACTTTTATGGTTGAAATGCTTGAAACTGCAAATATTCTAAATCAATATAGTGATAGGAGTCTTATTATTTTAGATGAAGTAGGTAGAGGCACATCTACTTTTGACGGGATGTCTATTGCGTGGGCAATAATAGAATTCTTTTCAAATTCTAAAAAAAAAATAAATGATAATATTAAAGTTTTTTTTACAACACATTATTTTGAACTTACAAATCTTTCAAAGATTTGTAAAGGTGTTGTAAATTACAAAGTTAATGTTAAAGAATGGAAAGGAAAAATTATATTTTTGCATAAAATAGTTAAAGGTAAATCTGACAAATCTTATGGTATTCATGTTGCTAAAATAGCAGGAATACCAAATGAAGTTATAGAAAGATCTTATAAAATTCTTGATAAATTTAAAAATAATACTGCTATTATTAATAATGTACAATAATTTTTATTATTTATATAGTCGTTTTTAATGTTCAGTTTATTTAAAATATAAGAGGTTATTTGGTGTCAATAAATATTTTACCGCAGGATACTATAAATAAAATAGCTGCTGGTGAAATAATAGAGTGTCCATCAAATGTTATTAAAGAACTTATTGAAAATTCTTTAGATGCATTTGCATCAAGTATTACTGTTGAGATAGATGAATCCGGCAAAAAACTTATGAGAATTTCTGATAATGGTGTCGGTATGGATAAAAGAGATTTAAAACTTTCTATTTTAAGACATGCTACAAGTAAAATAAAAAGTTTTAGTGATTTATTATGTATTAATTCTTTAGGATTTAGAGGTGAAGCACTTTCATCAATAGTAGCAACTTCAAAATTTGTAATGAAATCTAAAAAAAAAGATGAGTATATTGGATGGAAACTTATTAGTGAAGATAATAATGTTGAAATATTGCCATGGTTAGGGTCAGAAGGTACGATTATAGAAGTCAAAGATTTATTCTTTAATATTCCAGCTAGAAAAAGATTTTTAAAAAGTAATATTACAGAGCGTTTAAAAATTACAAAATGTATAAAAAAAATAGCACTTGCTAATAACAGTGTATCTTTTAAAATGCTTAGTGAAAGTAAAACTGTTTTCTCTATACATAAATCAATTAATAAAATAAATAGAATTATAGATATTCTCGGAAAATCTTTTACAAAAACTATTCAAAATATAAATATCCATCACTCTAGCATTTCATTAGATATTTTTTTTCATTCAAAAAATAGTTGTTTCTTACTTGACAGAAGGCATTGGTATCTTTTTGTAAATTCTAGACATGTTGATTTTCCAAAATGGCTTAGTAGTTGTATTTATCAAGTCTATAAAGAATCAATAGATAATAAAAAATATCCTGGTATTTTAATTTATATTAAAATAGATCCATCAAAAGTTAATGTAAACGTGCATCCTACAAAAAAAGTTGTAAAATTTGTAAATGAAAGTGAAATATATAATATTATATATAAAACATTGAAAGATGTTTTTATAGATAATAACTATAAAAATCCTTACACAAAAATATTGAACAATTTAAAAATTACCACTACTGAAAATAGCTTTATTAATAATTCTATACAGGAAACATTAATATTTAATAAGCATTTTAAAAATAATATAAAAATTATAGGACAAGTGTTTGATACTTATATTATTGCAGAAATAGAATCGCATTTATATATTTTCGATCAGCATACAGTTTCAGAAAGGATAAAATACGAAACTTATAATATGAAGATGAAAAATAAATTATTTGAAGTACAACAAATGCTCATACCTGAAAGTTTTGATTTAACTTCAAGAGATTCTGAATTTTTAAGGATTCATATTGGTATTTTTAATGAACTTGGAATAAATATTGAAGAGTTTGTTGAAAATTCTTTTAGAATAACAGCATATCCTGCTTTTCTTGGAAACATTGAGATAAAACAAATTGTAAAAACTGTTATTGATGATATTAGAAGTTGTAATAATAGTATTATTGATATAAAGCAAAAAGAAAAAAGAATTATACAAATTGCATGTCGAACAAGTGTGAAAGCTGGCGATATTATTTCTCTTATTGAAGCAAAAAAACTTATTAATGATTTATTCAAATGTGAATATCCGTTAGTTTGTCCACATGGTAGACCAACCATGTATAAATTTTCACAAAGAACTCTTGAACAATATTTTAACCGAAAATAAAAATCCAAATTTTTTAGATTTTTACGATAATTAGATTTTACTATTAAATTGTTTTTTAAAAAATATGAATATAATAATACTATCTGGACCAACTGCAAGTGGAAAAACTGAAAGAGCCATTGAAATTTGTAAAAAAAGAAATGGTGAAATAATTTCTTGTGATTCAAGACAAGTATATAAATATTTAAACATTGGCACAAATAAAAAAGGTATAATTGCATATGATGGTTTTAGAAGAATTGATGGTATTATTCAATACTTGACTGATATTATAAATCCAGATCAAACATATAACGTGGCAACATTTGTAAATAGTGCAAATTCGTTAATTTCAGAAATTACAAGTAAAGGTAAAATACCAGTTATAACTGGTGGTACTGGATTATATATTAAAGCTTTACTCTACGGGTTAAATATGGCTCCACAAGCAAATGAATTTTTAAGAAAGAACTTAAAACTTCACTCTCAAATTGAGCTTTATAATAAACTATTAAAATTAGATCCTAAATCAGCAGAACAAAACAAAAAAAATCCTCAAAGATTACTTAGAGCACTTGAAATAAATATTATTACTGGTAAAAACCTTAAAAAAAATATTGAAAATAAGAACTCAAAATATAATTTTGAACATTACAGCATTTCTACAGACATTGATATTTTATATAAGAAAATTAATAAAAGATGCATAAAAATGATAGAAAGTGGAATGATAGAGGAAACTCAAAAGATTTTAAATATGGGATTTAGTACTAATTGTCCAGCTTTTAGTGGTTTAGGATATAAATATGTAATACAGTATATAAATAAAAAAATTTCAATGGATGATTTAATTTTAAAATTTTCTAAAGATACAAGACATTATGCTAAACGTCAAAATACGTGGTTTAGATCCCAACCTGATATTGAATTTATATAATTTTTAATATTTTGTATAAAATATATGAAAAATAAAATGTTAACTGGTCAGGCTGGTAAAGTAGCCTTTGGTATTCTTTTTTCAAGAATATTGGGATATATAAGAGATATGCTTGTTGCTAATTTCTTTGGTGTAGGTGTAATAGCTGATATCTTTTATGCTGCTTTGAGGATTTCTAATATTTTTAGACGATTATTAGGTGAGGATTCGTTTTCTGTTGCTTTTGTCCCTATCTTTAATGAATATTTACATACAAAAGAAAAAGAGAAAGTACAAAATTTCTTAAATGTGATATTTACAACTCTATTATTAATACTAATCTTAATATCTATTTTAGGCATATTATTATCACCATTTATAGTAAAAATTGTGGTTGGTGGGTTTGGTAGTAGTTTTGAAAAAATACAATTAACAGTTAAAATTGTAAAATTAATATTTCCGTCAGTTATTTTTATCAGTCTTTCTATTTTCTTACTTGCTGTACTAAATACTTTAAATTCATTTTTTATTCCAGCATTAGCACCAGCATCATTAAGTTGTTCAGAAATTTTTTATATGCTTATCATTTTACCTATGATTATATCTAGCAATGAAAATAAAATTATTGGACTTGCTATTAGTGTTATTGTTGGAGGAATATTACATTTTTTTATACAATATGCATGGCTAAAAAAAATTGGATGGAGTTTAAAATTTAAACTTGATTTAAGTCATCCTGGAGTAAGAAAGATAATTTTTCTTATGATTCCGTCAATTATAGGATTATCAGTAGATCAAATAAATATTCTTGTTGATAATAGATGTGCGTCTTCACTGGAACAAGGTTCGTTATCTGCTCTTTATTATTCTAATAGACTCATACAAATGCCGATTTCAGTTTTTGGTATTGCTCTTGTTACAACTTCTCTTCCTGCAATGTCAAAGGCTTTTATTGAAAAAAAAATAACGGTATTAAAAGACCATTTAATCCAATCTATATGTTTCATAATTTTTATGTTATTACCTGTAACAATAAGTTTTATGATTATAGGACTTCCTATTATAAAACTCTTATTTGAACATGGAAAATTTGACCATTCTGGAGCAATTATGACTAATAATATTTTATTTTATTATTCATTCGGACTTTTAGCATTTGCACTATCTAAAATATTTGCAAATGCTTTTTATTCATTTCAAAATACAAAAACTCCTGTAAGAATAGCAATTTTATCAATGATATTACATATAATTTTATGTATTATACTGATTCGTCCTATGGGAGTATGTGGATTGGCTTTTTCAACATCTTTGTCATCTTATTTTAATTTAATTTTACTTGTTATAAAACTTAAAAAATATATAGGAAGATTAGAAATAAAAGAAATATTAGCATCGTTTTTAAAATCTTTTGTTGCATCTATTATTATGGGATTTGTTGCGTTTAATATGTGTAAAATTTCAAATAATTTATTTATATCAGTACCAATTGGAATATTTTCAAGTTTTATAATATTCTGTGTAGTTTCATATATTTTAAAATCCAAAGAATTAAAAATGTTTGTAAAAATTTTTTATAATAAGTAAAAATATTATTAGATAATTAAATTTTTTTTTTTGTATAATAAAAGTGATCAAAATATGCTTCTATGGATTAGTGACATTCCGAGAAATGCAGTGATGAATATGTCTTTAGATGAAATGCTTTTTAATAGTTATAAAAATGAACCTATTTTAAGGACATATTGTTGGGATAACAAATATACAACAATAGGATATTTTCAAAAAATTAAAGACATTAAAACAAACATTTTTGTAAGAAGATTTACAGGTGGTCTTATGGTAAACCACTATAACGATATTTCCTATAGTTTTATAATATCATCTAAATTTTGGGATATATATGATCAAAATTTGACATATAGACATATTCATTTTGCAATTAAAAAAGCTTTAGAAGCATTAAATATTAATTCTATTTTTTTAGATAAAAATGTAAATGATTATTCTAATTGTTATTGTCTTGATACGTTTTGTCAAAATGATTTAATTTTGAATGATAGAAAAATAGTCGGTTCATGTTTACGTAGAAGTGGTAGAAAACTTATTGTTCAGGGTTCAATTCATGTTAATTTAAATAAAGATAATAAGAAAAGTTTTTCAAAAAAGTTTGCAGAAAATATTAATAATATTTTAAAAGATGTAATAAAAGTTTATGACTTTAATATATATGATCTTAATTATGCAAATATCATTGCCAAAAAAAAATATTCCAATAAAAATTGGAATAGTAAATTTTAAAATATAGTAATACATATATCAGTAAGGAACTAAAATTGGAAAACAATATTATTAATAATAAAATTAAATTAAGTAAAAATGCATTTACTGTTCTTCAAAAGAGATATTTTAAAAAAAATTGCAAAGGAAAAATAATTGAGAATCCTGAAAGTTTATTTTATAGAGTCGCAAAGACCGTTGCTAGTGCAGATAAAATATATAATAGTAATGCAGATATAAAATGTTTGACAAACGAGTTTTATGTAATTATGGCTTCTTTAGATTTTTTACCTAATTCACCAACTTTGATGAATGCAGGAAGTACTTTGCAACAACTTTCAGCTTGTTTTGTTTTACCAATAGATGATTCAATAAATTCTATTTTTGAAACATTAAAAAATACTGCTATTATACATAAATCAGGAGGTGGTACTGGCTTTTCATTTTCTAAACTGCGGCCTAATCAAGATATAGTAAAAACAACTTTAGGTGTTTCTTCTGGTCCTGTATCTTTTATGCAAGTTTTTAATGCTGCTACTGAAGCTATAAAACAAGGTGGTAGAAGACGTGGAGCAAATATGGGAATATTGCGAGTAGATCATCCTGATATTTTAGAATTTATAGTTTGTAAGGATAAAAATAATAGTTTGAATAATTTTAATATATCTGTTGCTATTACTAATGAATTTATGAACGCTGTTGAGAAAAATGAGTTTTATAATCTTTATAATCCAAGAAATGGTAAAATATTCAACAAATTAAATGCAAAAGAAGTTTTTGATAAAATAGTTAATCAAGCGTGGAAAAATGGCGAACCAGGAATAATTTTTATTGATACAATAAACAATAAAAATCCTATACATAATATTGCTTTAGTTGAATCGACAAATCCTTGTGGAGAACAACCTCTTCTCCCTTATGAATCATGCAATTTAGGATCGATAAACTTGGGACATTTTGTAAAAAATGGTGAAATTGATTGGATAAGACTTGAAAAAATTATTAGAATTTCTGTTCATTTTCTTGATAATGTAATTGACGTAAATGATTATCCTATAAAGGAAATAGAGAAAGTTACACGTTCTAATAGAAAAATAGGACTTGGTGTTATGGGTTGGGCAGATTTACTTTTACACTTAGGTATTCCTTATGGTTCTGAAAAATCACTTATTCTTGCAAAAAAAACAATGCAATTTATACAAGTTAAATCTCATGAATTTTCCGAAGAACTTGCAACAATAAGAGGAGCGTTCCCAAATTTTAAAAAAAGTATATATTCAAATGGTAAGCCCATAAGAAATGCAACAACAACAACAATTGCGCCGACAGGAACTATTGGTATAATAGCTTCAGCATCTAGTGGTATTGAACCTCTTTTTGCTATTGTATATAAAAGATTAAATTGCCTTGACGGTAATGAAGAAATGTATGAAATAAATCCTATTTTTGCCAAAATTGCAAAAGAAAAAGAGTTTTATTCACAAGAACTTATTGCCAAAATTGCAAGGCAAGGTAGTATAAGTGAATTTAAAGAAATTCCAAATGAAATAAGGGAAGTATTTATAACTTCACATGATATTACTTTTTTGGAACATGTTAAAATGCAAGCGGCATTCCAAGAATTTACTGATAATGCTGTGTCAAAAACTATCAATTTTCCAAATTCTGCAACTAATGAGGATGTAAAAAGAGCTTACGTGCTTTCATATAAAATTGGGTGTAAAGGAATAACTGTTTATCGTGATGGCAGCAGAGAAAAACAAGTATTAAATATTGATAATAAAGAAAAAAGAAATAAACGGCTAAATGAATCAAAACCAAGGACTCGTCCGATTAAAACACAAGGTTTTACGTTTCTTATGCGAACAGGATGTGGTAAAATGTATGTTACTGTGAATGAAGATAATAGAGGAATGTGTGAAGTGTTTACACAACTTGGAAAATCTGGTGGTTGTACTTCTTCGCAAGCAGAAGCTATAAGTCGTTTAATTTCTTTAGCTTTGCGTTCTGGTGTTGATCAAAAAGAAATAATAAATCAATTAAAGGGTATAAGATGTCCTTCACCAATGCTTGTAAGTGGTGGTGTGATTTTGTCATGTGCTGATGCTGTTGCAAAAGCTTTAGAATTTTATAACAATGAAAAGACGTTATTTTTAAATAATAAAAATAATTTATCACAATATCATAAGAAACATTTTAAATCAGAAGGGAATATTGATTTATTAGGAGCATGTCCTCAATGTCCAGAATGTGGAGAAATGTTAGTATTTACAGAAGGATGTATATTTTGTCATGGATGTAGTTATTCTAAATGTTCTTAATTAAAATTAATTTTTTAAAAAACAGTTAAATAAAATGATAAAAAATGATAAATGGATAAGAGAAATGTCTATTAAATATGATATGATCAAACCATTTGAAAAAGACCAAATTAAAAATCTAAAAATCTCGTATGGTACGTCTTCTTATGGATATGATATGCGTCTTTCGAATAAATTTATGCTTATAAAGAGTGGTGTAAAAATACTTGATCCTAAACATTTATCAGATAGATTATTCATTTATAGAACAGTTAATAACTATATTAAAATTCCACCTAATTCTACAATCTTAGGCAAGTCAGTGGAATATTTTAAAATTCCGAGAAATATTTTAACTATTGCATTTGGAAAGTCTACTTATATAAGGTGTGGAATTTTAATTAATATAACACCATTTGAACCGGAGTGGGAAGGGTACGTTACACTTTCAATAGCCAATATGACATCAATATATGTAAAAGTTTATATAAATGAGGGTATAGCACAAGTTTTATTTTTAAGTGTAAACGAAGTTTGTGAGAAATCATATGTCGATAAAAAAGGAAAATATAATATACAAAAAATTATAACTCATGCGAAAATTTAATATAAATTAATAAATAAATTTTTAAAAAATGATTTTAATACTAGATTTTGGTTCACAATACACACAGTTGATAGCAAAATGTATAAGAGAAGAAAAAGTATATTGCGAGGTACATCCTGGTAATAAGCAAGTTAGTTCTTGTATAGATATTAGAAAATTAAAAGGTATTATTCTATCCGGTGGATATGAAAGTGTTTATTCAAATAGTGCACCTTTTCCTGATTCTAATATTTGGAGCCTTGGTGTACCTATTTTAGGAATATGTTATGGAATGCAAATTATTGCTAAACGCTTTGGAGCTAAAGTTATTCCATCAAAAAATAGAGAATTTGGATTTATGAATGTGATTGTAGATCGCACATGTCTTTTATTTTACAATCTTAATTTTAAAGAGAGTTTTTGGATGAGTCATATAGATAGACTTTTTGAAGTACCTAAAGATTTTAGAATTACAGCAAAATCAACTAGTTATTTTTTTATAGCAGCTATAGAAAATATGTCAAAAAATATATATGGCGTTCAATTCCATCCTGAAGTAAAACACTCCATTAATGGCAAGCAAATTTTAAAAAATTTTATTTTTAAAATTTGTAAATCTAATCCTAATTGGACAATGGAATCATATATAGTAAATGAAATTAAAAGAGTTCAAAAGCAAGTTGGAAAAAGTAAAGTTTTATGTGCTGTTTCTGGTGGTGTTGATTCCTATGTTGCTGCTATAATACTTCACAAAGCAATAGGTAAACAATTAATATGTATTTATATAGATCATGGTTTACAAAGATTTAATGAAACCAAAAGAGTACGTAAAATATTTAATAGAATTTTTAAAGAAAATTTTATTATAATCAATGCAAAAAAAGAATTTTTTTCAAAACTTAAAACTGTAACTAATCCTGAAAAAAAAAGAAAAATTATTGGTCATTCTTTTATAAAAATATTCGAAACAGAAGCAAGAAAAATAAAGGGAATACATTTTTTATTGCAAGGCACAATATATTCCGATATTATAGAAAGTGTTTCTATTAAAAGTCATCACAATGTCGGATGTATACCTACAAAAATGAACATGGAATTAGTTGAACCAATAAAATTTTTGTTTAAAGATGAAGTTAGAGCTTTAGGCAAAAAGCTTAAAATACCAAAAGAAATTATAAATAGACAACCTTTCCCTGGACCAGGTTTCGCAGTTAGAATACTTGGTGAAATAACTTTAAAAAAGATAAACATTTTAAGAAAAGCTGATAATATAGTTATTGAAGAAATAAAAAAATCTGGTATATATAAAAAAATATGGCAGTCATTTGCTGTCATACTTCCAGTTAAAACTGTTGGTGTTATGGGAGATTTTAGAACATACGAACATGTAATTGCTATAAGAGTTGTAAGTTCTGAAGATGCAATGACTGCTGATTGGGTAAGACTTCCTTATGAATTACTTGCTAGAATGTCATCTCGTATTATAAATGAAGTTAGAGGTGTCAATAGAGTAGTTTATGACATTTCCAGCAAACCACCTGCTACTATAGAATGGGAATAATGAAAAAAATTGTGATATTTTTTATTGTAATATTTTTTTGTATTGCAATTTTGTATTTGTTAATATTCAAAAATACAGTTAAGAATAAAAGTTATGAGTCTATACAAATTAAAGGATCGGATACTATTGTAAGTCTTGTCCAATTATGGGCAGAATGTTTTATAAAAAAATATCCAATGTACAATATAAGTATTATAGGTGGTGGTTCTGGTGTTGGTTTCGCTTCTTTAATAAATGGAACCTGTGATATTGCTATGTCTTCTCGTCAAGTGAATAAAAACGAAAAATTGTTAGCATATAATAATAATGTTAATTTAACTGAATTTAAAGTTGGCCTTGATGGTTTAGCTGTAATTGTAAATAAAAATAATCCAGTTTCTGGATTAACATTAAAACAATTACGTGATATTTTTGTTGGTAAAATTGTCAATTGGAAAGAGATTCATTGTGGTAAAAACGAAAAAATAGTTGTGCTCTCTAGGGAAAGTAATTCAGGTACATATGTATTTTTTAAAGAATGTATTTTAAAAAAAAATGAAGGTAATATATGCCATGAATTTTCAATACATTCTCTCATGATGGCTTCATCACAAGCTATACATCATGAGGTTTCGCAAAATTCTAATGCTATAGGGTATATTGGCATGGGATTTTTAGATAATAAAGTAAAAGTTATTGCTATAGCTGCAAATAAAACATCTAAATATATTTATCCTACTATAAAAAATGTTAAAAATAATTTATATCCTATTTCAAGGCCTTTGTATTTATATACTAAAGATATTAAAAAAACTTCTATAAAAAATTTTATAGAATATGTTTTATCAGTAGATGGACAGAAAATTACTTCAAGAACTGATTTTGTATCTATAATATAGTGTTGTAAATATTTGCGTGCATAAAAATTTAATTTTTTTGTTTATGTATTATTTTGGTAAAAACATGAGAAAAATCTTATATATTATAATTGAATCTATAATTTTTTTTTGTGGTATATTGTCTATTATTTTTGTGATTTTGATTTTTGGTTTCTTATTCAAAGAAAGTTTTGTTTTTTTAAAAAATTATAATATTGTAAAGTTTTTATTTGGACGGTTTTGGTATCCTACTTTAGAAACTGCTTTATTTGGTATTTTGCCATTTATTTGTGGTTCAGTTTTAGTAAGTGTTGGAGCATGTATAATAGCTGTCCCTATTGGAATTATGACTGCGCTTTTTATTTCGGAAGTTGCATCTAAAAATATTAGAAATATTTTAAAATCTTTAATTGAACTTATGGCAGCTATCCCTAGTATAGTTATAGGTTTTATAGGTATGGCTACAATTGTTCCAATTGTGAAAAATGTTTTTTCCATACCTACAGGTCTTACAGCTTTTACAGGTTCATTAATGCTTGCATTTATGGCGATTCCTACTATAGTGACAATATCTGAAGATGCCATACACTCTGTTCCTTGGCAATATAGAGAAGGTGCACTTGCATTGGGAGCTACAAAATGGCAAATGATGAAAATAGTTATATTAAAAATTGCAATGCCAGGTATAATGGGTGCTATAATGCTTGGAATAGGTAGAGTCGTAGGTGAGACTATGGCTGTAATAATGATAACAGGTAATGCTGCACATATTCCTACTTCAATTTTTGACCCCGTAAGGACATTAACCGCTACAATAGCTACTGAAATGGGGGAAACAGTTAAAGGTGGTATACATTATAAATCTTTGTTTGCTATAGGATTTGTTCTTTTTATAATAACTTTTATTGTTAATTTTATAGCAGATATATTTTTAAAAAAAAATAAAAATTTATGATAAAATTAAATTCTAAATTTTCTCAAAAAATTCCATTTTTTTTTCTTTATGCCGCAACAATTTTAACTATTATCCCAGTTATTACAATAATATTTGTTATAATAAAGAATGGACTTTCAGCCATAAACTGGGAATTTCTGACTTCTATGCCGAGAGATGGTATGCGAGCTGGTGGAATTTTTCCAGCTATACTTGGGACATTTTTTATTATTTTATTGACTATTATATTTGTTTTTCCAATTGGTATTTGTGCAGCAATTTATTTAAATGAATATGCAAAAAACAATTTATTAACAAGAGTTATTAATCTTGCTATTATAAATCTTGCTGGCATCCCTTCAGTAGTTTATGGATTGTTTGGCCTTGGAGTTTTTGTTATATTTTTTAAATTAGGAGTTTCTGTTGTTTCTGGTGCTTTAACTTTATCTATAATGGAATTACCTGTTGTTATAACAACTACAAGATCTGCATTAAATAGTGTTCCATATTCGTTTAGAGAGGCAAGTTTGTCATTAGGTATAAGTCGTTGGCTTACTATAAGGCATATAGTTTTACCAAATGCTGTTCCAGGTATTCTTACAGGTTCCATATTAAGTATTGCAAGGATATCTGGAGAAACAGCTCCAGTCTTATTTACTGCTTCAGCACTTTATGTTTCATACTTACCACATTCGATGTTTGATCAAGTAATGATTTTACCATATCATTTATATGTTATATCAACACAAGTTCCTAATGTCAGAAAAGATATGATATATGCTACTGCTTTTGTTTTATTAATACTTGTACTAGGCATAAGTTGTATTGCAATAGTTGCGAGAATTTATTTTAAGAGGCGTAAAAAATGGTAAATAATAAAATAGAAGTAAAAAATTTTAATTGTTATTACAACCATGACCATATTTTAAAATCATTAAATATAAATATAATTCAAAATGAAATTTTAACTATCATAGGGCCTGCAAATAGTGGAAAAACAACATTTTTAAAAGCTTTAAACAGGATGAATGATTTGAATATAACGTATTCTTATAAAGGTGAAATTTTTCTTGATAAAAATAGTATTTTTAGTATGAATATGGAAAAATTAAGGCAACGTATTGGGATACTTTTTGCTATACCTTTACCATTACCTATGAGTATTTATGAAAATATTGTTTATGCTCCAAAATGTTTGAAAATTGTAAATAAAAAACAAGATCAAGATATTTTAGTTGAACGTTCTTTAAAAAATGCTTTTTTATGGAATGAAGTAAAAGATAGATTGAATTTATCAGCAATGAAAATATCTGGGGGTCAACAACAAAGACTTTGTATAGCTAGAACTCTTGCAATGAATCCTGAAGTTATTTTGTTTGATGAACCTTGTTCTGGATTGGATCATATATCAACTGAAAAAATTGAAACATTAATGACTGAACTTAAATACAAATATACTATATTGCTTGTTACAAATAATGTAAAACAAGCTTCACGTGTGGGTGATAAAACAGCATTTTTTTTAAATGGTGAACTTATAGAAATTAATCAAACTGATAAATTTTTTATTTCACCTAAAAATAAACAAACTGAAAACTATATAACAGGAAGATATATAATTTCATAATAAGTAATCAAGTTATTTATAAATTAATTAAAGTTTTATGTATTTTTATATTTTTTCTAAATAGTGATACTTATGTTAAAGATAAAAGCAAATAATTTTAATTTATATTATAATGATTTTCATGTTCTTAAAAATATTAATATTGATATTGAAGAAAAGAAAATTACTGCTATTATAGGTCCATCTGGATGTGGAAAATCTAGTTTTTTGAAATCTATAAATAGAATTAATGATATAGTAGAGTATATGCGTGTCAATGGAGAAATTATTATTTCCGGACAAAATATTTATGATAAAAGAGTTGATGTTAATTCTGTTAGAAAAAATGTAGGCATGGTTTTTCAAAGACCAAATTTATTTCCTATTTCTATTTATGAAAATATCTCATTTGGCTTAAAAATTAATAAAATTGCAAATAATAAAAGTACTATTATGGCAATAGTTGAAGAAAGTTTAAGTTCTGTTATGCTATTACATGATGTTAAGGATAAATTATATAAGTCAGCTTTATTATTGACTTTAGAACAACAACAAAGACTTTGTATAGCTAGAGTTTTGGCAATTAATCCTCAAATTATTTTATTTGATGAACCTTGTTCGTCTCTTGATAATGTGGCTACAAAAAAAATTGAAGAATTGATAATGAAATTAAGAGAAAAATATACAGTAGTACTTGTGACCCACAATATGCAACAAGCAGCAAGAATTTCTAACGATACTGCTGTTATGATTTGTGGTAGAATAATAGAATTTGCTAGTACAGAACAAATTTTTACATGTCCATCGAAAAAAGAAACAGAAAGTTATGTAACTGGTCGTTTTATGATATAAAAATTAGATATTTATAATAATTTTTAGGAGGAATGTATAAAAAATAATATGCGCCATTTTGATATTGAAATAAATGATTTACAAAATCGGCTTATTAATATGGCAAAACTTGTACAATTAATGATAAAAATTGCATCAAAAGAGTTTATAAAAAAAGATTCACAACAGATAAATATTATACTTTCTATAGAAAATGAAATAAATATACAAGAAATAATTATTGATAATAAATGTTTAAAATTAATAGCCTTAAATCAACCTGTAGGTACTGATTTAAGACTTATAACATCTGTAATTAAAATTAATAGTGATTTAGAAAGAATGGCTGACGAAGCTGTAAATATAAGCAAAATGGCATATGATTTACCAAATTTTTTACAATTAAAATTTCTTTTCATTAATATTTTAAAAATGATAGATGATGTGCAAAATATGATTATGGATTGTATAAAAGCTTTTAATACTAATAATTCACAATTAGCGTTATTAGTACTTAAAAAAGATAATAAAGTTGACTTTTTAAGGGATAGAATTGTAGATGATATTAAAAGTTTAATGATAAAATTTACAAATATTGATATTATTCAAAAAGCTTTAGATTTAATTTTTATTGCAAAAAGTATAGAAAGAATTGGAGATCATGCAACAAATATTAGTGAAGAC
Organism: Endomicrobium sp.; assembly: GCA_031273925.1. Classification (GTDB taxonomy): domain Bacteria; phylum Elusimicrobiota; class Endomicrobiia; order Endomicrobiales; family Endomicrobiaceae; genus Endomicrobiellum. Next base: position 83,044 of record JAISQW010000001.1, read on the forward strand.
ATTGTTTTTATGCTTCATGGTAAAGATGTACGTCATCCACAAAGACGCATATGATATAATATAAACAAACGTTATAATAATTTAAGTTTATTGTTTTTTTATGTTTATGTATTCCAAATGTGTAAAAATTTTATATAATAGTTTTTGTTTATGTTAGATTATAACATGTTGTTAAACAATTTTATTTCATATGTAGACTTTGAAAAAGGTTTATCAAAAAATACAATTACAGCTTATAGAATTGATATTTTAAAATTTATTAAATATGCAAAAAAGAAAAATATTCTCATTGAAAATTTCAAACATTATGATTTAATAAATTTTCTATGGAATGTGAAATCAAAAGGATTAAAAGAAAGTTCCATTTATAGATTAATAGGATCTTTGAAGCAATTTTATAAATTTTTAAGCTTTGAAAATTTAATTAAAAATAATCCAGCTAACTATTTACTATTCCCAAAAATCTCCAAAAAATTACCGTCTGTACTTAGTTTTAAAGAAATTGTAATTTTATTAAATTCTATTTCTTGTAAAAATGAAATAAATACTAGAAATAAAGCAATAATTGAATTGTTGTATGCAACAGGACTTAGAATATCTGAACTTATAAATCTTAAGTTTTCTGATATAAATTTTAAGGATTGCTTTTTAAAAATTATAGGTAAGGGTAATAAGGAAAGATTAATACCTTTCGGTGAAAAAGCTAAGAACTCTGTTATTAGTTATATTTCAAAAAGAAAAATTTGTTTAAATGAAAATGACAATATATTTATTTCAAAATTTAAAAAAAAACTTTCTAGAATAGAATTTTGGAGACAATTTAAGAATATTGTACAAAATTCAGGAATAGATAAAAACATTACACCTCATACTTTAAGACATTCTTTTGCTACCCATTTACTTGAAGGTGGTGCTGATATTAGATTTGTACAAGAAATGTTAGGACATGCTTCCATTGCAACAACACAAATTTATACACATCTTGACAAAAAAAAACTTATACAACAACATAAAAGATACCACCCTAGAGGGTGATATAATATATTTGTTAATATTATTTTTTTAATTTAATAAGAAAATAACTGCCTATTATAGAAAATATACTATTTGGTAACCATGCAGCTATAAAAGGAGACACTATTAAATTTTCGCCTAAAGACTTACTTATTGCTTGTACTCCCCAATAAATAAATGTAATACTTAAGGCTAATATAAAATCTAATAATTTATTTAATTTATTACCAAATTCCATTGCAAAAGGTATAGTAACTATTGTAATTATAATATGTGCAAAAATTGTAGCAAATTTGATATTAAAAGCAATTCTCGCTTTTATTGTACTTTGACCAAGATTATTTATTTTATTTATATATTTTTTAAATTCATAAAAATTCATACTGTTGTAACGTATATCTCTTACTACCATATCTTCAGGTTTTTTATTTATTCTGACATCAGAATAAATTTTAAAATGAGTTTTATCATAAATTTTATCAAAAAAACTATTTTTAAAATTTCTCATAATACAGTCTTCAAAAATCCACAAATTGTTTTTAAAAATAGCTTTTTTTGCTACCATTAAATATTTTATTGTAAAATTTTTATTATATTTCTCTATTATAATATCTTTCATCGTGAAATTTTTAGTATTTAGATGTTTTATTATCATCCTAGTATTATTAGGTAAAATAATTATTTGATTATAAAAATCTGTTTTAAATGATATTTTTTCCTTTTTTATTTTTTCTTTTTTTAGTATTTCGCTGTATGAACTAGTTTTGGTAATAATAAATTCTCTAATAAAGCAATCACTTAATCCTATAATAGCACCTATTATGATAAAAACTATAATAATATTCAAAATATTTATACCTGCGGCTTTCATTGCAATTATTTCATTATTTTTTGTTAGTTCTCCAACAGAAATCAAAATAGCTAAAAGAGTAGCTATTGGGAAACCTTGAATAAACCATTCAGGAATATTTGACAATAAATGAAGTATTATTAAACAAAAAGATGTTTCATAGTTAATATACAAATTTAATTGTTTAAATGTTTGAGATACTGAAACTATTACTAAAAATATTACTACAGCAAATATAAAAAATTTTATAAAATTTTTTATAATATATTTATAAATTTTTGTCATTTTTTCACCATTTGTTTACACAAATAAATTCCGATTATTGTAAGAATAAAATTTGGTGACCAAATTACAATTTTTAATAAAGTATGGTTTTTTTTACATAAATGGATAGCACATATGAATAATATATAATAAAATATAATTATACATAAATTAATTATAAATCCTGTCGCTTTACCATTTTTGCCAATCATTAATCCTATAGGTAAAGCAATAAATGCAAAAGCAAAAGGAGAAAATGTAAAAACCCAGCGAAACCATAAATCACGTTCATATATTATTGTTTGAAGCCCTAGTTTTTTATATTTTTTTATTATCTTAATTAACTTAATTGATTGTATTTCAGATGAATTTATACTGTGGTTTGTAGTTTTAACACTTTCAAATGGTAAGAAAAATATGTAGGTTCCAAAATTCATATGTGTTATATTATTTATATTAGAAAAATCAATGTTTTGCCAATAACCATTTTTAATTGTAAATTGTATGCCGTTTTTGAAAGTTTTTATTATTGATGAGCGTGCGGTTATATGCCATGGATATTTGTCATCTTGTAAAGCGATATTTTTATTTATTTTTTTATTATTAACTTTATCTTCAAATTTGTATATGTTAATACCAACTAACGAATTATCTCCGACTTTATCTGCATATAAATAGTAATTATTAAGTTTTAGTATTGATTTTTCTTTGAATTTTGATAATGGTTTATTTTTTATAAGTTTTTCTATTATAAATTTCTGATAGTGATTTATTGAAGGAGTAATAAAATGGTTTAAAAAAACAAGACAAAAAGATATCATAAAAATTGAAATTATTATTGGCATTGTTAGTGTTATATAGTTTATTCCTAAGGATTTCATTGCTAAAATCTCATTATCAATTGATAATCTTTCGTACAAAAAAAATGACGCAAAAAGTACAGCTGTTGGTATTGAAATGGTTAAAATATTTAGAACATAAAATGTAAATGTTACAAAAACAAAAAAAAATGAAGCGCCATTTGAAATTAAAAAATCCACAATTTTAAATATGAGATTAAGTACGAATATTATTGAAAAAATTATTACCCAAAGAATAAAGTATTCAAAGAAAATCTTCGTAATATACAAATGTAGTTTTTTTATCATTTTGTGATATAATTGTTATTTTATAATGCTATAAAATTGAATCCCTTGCTTATTTTATATATAAAAATTATATAAACTTTATTTGATTATTTCCAATTAAAGTATTACTCATTGTTTAATAACATATTTTATTTTGACTGTAGTATGAAAAAAGTAGTATCATAGTTGTGAAGACATAAAAATACCAGTATTTTATTATATAGGTTCAAAAAATATGCCTTATTATTGTTATAAAAATAGAGGAATTTAGTAAATGAAAAATAAAACTCAAGATGTTGTAATTCCTATTGAACAAATAATTTTTCAAAGAAAACAAAAAGTTAAAAATTTTTTAGATATAGGTATAAATCCTTATCCATCTAAATGTTATATAAAAAAAAATAATAAAATTATACAGGAAGAATTTTTACCTCTTGGACCAGGAGAATATTCAAATTCAAAAATTAAAATAGCAGGTAGAGTAATAACTTATAGGAATATGGGTAAATCTGCATTTTTAGATATAAATGATGGATACGAAAAAATTCAGATATATGTTCGTCTTGATAAAATAGGTAAAGAACAATATATTTTTTTTAAAAATATGGTTGATTTATCTGACATTATTAGTGTCTATGGAATACCTTTTAGGACAAAAACAGGAGAACTTACCATAATGGTAGAAAAATGGTACATGCTTACAAAATCGCTTAGACCGTTACCTGAGAAATGGCATGGTATTAAAAATATTGAGATAAGATATAGACAAAGATATCTTGACTTGCTTACGAATAAATATGTGAAAAATGTTTTTATAAAAAGAGGTTTAATTATTTCAAGTATAAGACGTAAGCTTGAAGAATTAGGGTTTGTTGAAGTTGAAACCCCTGTTTTACAATCCATTGCTGGTGGAGCAAATGCTAAACCATTTATAACACATCATGATAATTTAGGCATAGATTTATATTTAAGAATTGCTCCAGAACTATTTTTAAAACGTCTTATTGTTGGAGGCATGAATAAAATTTTTGAAATAGGTAAAAATTTTAGAAATGAAGGTATTGATAAAAATCATAATCCAGAATTTACTATGTTGGAACTTTATCAAACATATGCTGATTACCATGATATGATGGATATTACTGAAATATTAATCAAAACAGCGGCTGAAAAAGTTGGATGTACAATAAATTTAAACTTCAAAAGAGAAAAAATGTTTGATTTACTAAAAAAATACACTGGAATTGATTTATTGCCATATATTGAAAGTAATGACATGTTAAAATATGTAAAACAAAATCTAAAAGGTGTGAATTTTCCTGAAGATATAACTGCAAAAAAAGTATTAGATAAATTGTTTGATGAAATGGTTTTACCTAATTTAAAAAACCCAACTTTCGTTATAGATTATCCATCAATTTATTCTCCTCTTTCGAAGGTAAAGTTTGATCAACCTGAAATAGCAGAACGTTTTGAACTTTATATGAATGGCATGGAAATAGGCAATGCTTATTCTGAACTTAATGATCCAGAATTACAAAAAGAAAAATTCGTACAGCAATCAAAATTAAAAATGAAAAAAGAACAAAGTGATCATGAAATTTCATATGATGAAGATTTTATTTTTGCTTTAGAACAAGGTCTCCCACCAACTGGTGGTCTTGGGATAGGAATAGATAGACTTGTTATGGTTCTATTAGGAATAAACTCTATAAGAGAAGTGATAACTTTCCCTTCTATGAAACCTGAATAAATTTTATGAATTTTTTTTCTGTTGATTTGTTTATAGCATTAAGATATTTAAATCCTTTAAAATTAAAAAATAAAAACTTCTTTGAGTTATTTTCTGTTTTTTTTGCTGTAGGAGGTGTTACTTTTGGTATAGCTACTATAATTGTAACGCTTTCAATTATAAATGGTTTCCAAAATGATATAAAAAATAGAATTTTAGGTATGCAATCGCATATAGTTATTACAAAAAATAATGTTGAACTATTTGATGATTATTTATTTATAGAAAAAATTCTCAGGGCCAATAAATCTGTGTTAAGCATTTCTCCGTTTATATGTAAACAAGGTGTTATAATAAATAACACTAGAAAAGCTTATTTTGGTAGCATAATAATTAAAGGAATAAATTATGAAAAAGAAAACAATGTTCTTAATTTTTCAAAAAAAATAGTAACTTTTGACAAAAAATTTAACTGGAAAAATATACCAGATAAGACAATAATACTTGGGAGTGAATTAGCAAAAAATATTAGTATAAATGTAGGTGATGAAGTAGTTTTTATGTTTTGTGATAATTCTATTTATAGAACATATAAATTTAAAGTTTTGGCAATTATGCAATCAGGAGTATATGATTTTGATTCTTCTTTTGGATTCATTGATTTATCAAAAAGTCAATTTTTTTTATCAACACCAAATACAGTTGTTGGATTTGGTGTACGTGTAAATAATCTTTATGAAGTTAATAAAGTAGCGTTACAATTAAAAAAAACAATACCTAATTCATATGTAATAAAAACATGGATAGAATTAAATAAAAATCTCTTTGCTGCCCTTAAATTAGAAAAAATAATGGTATTTCTTATTTTTGGACTTATAATATTTATTGTCACATTTAATATAATTTCAAATTTATTACTTTTTAATGTTCAAAAATCAAGAGAAATAGGTATAATGTCTGCTATTGGTTTTTCAAGATTTTTAATTTCAAAAATTTTTTTTTATGAAGGTCTAATGATAGGATTAATTGGTGTTATTTTTGGTACTATAATAGGACTTTTTATAAGTTTTTTATTAAAATTTTTTGATTTTTTTAAACTTCCACAGGATATTTATTATGTAAATAAATTACCTATATTAATAATACCATATGATGTAATTATAACAGTTCTAAGTGCATTTATTGTTATAGTAACAGCTGGAATTTATCCTTCATATTGTATTTCAAAATTAAATCCTTTGGAAATAATAAAACATGGATAGAATTAAATGTATATAAAAGTCGAAAACTTATGTAAAAATTACAAATGTAAAACTTTAAAAATAAATATAGAAATATTAAAAAATATAACATTAAAAATACTATCTGGTCAGAAAATAGCTTTAGTTGGACCATCAGGAGCAGGTAAAAGCACATTAATTCATATTTTAGGACTTATGGACAAACCGACATCTGGTAATATTTATATAGATGGTGTAGATTGTTTTTCTAAAAGTAATAAATATTTATGTAATATGAGAAAAACCAAAATAGGATTTGTTTTTCAATTTCATTATCTTATGAAAGATTTTACAGTATTTGAAAATATTATTATGCCGGTATGGAATAATAAGTCAACTAAATTGTTACATGCTAAAAGTATTTTAAAAAGAATTGGTCTACTACATAAACAAAATTGCTATCCTAATGAGTTATCAGGAGGAGAACAACAACGTGTAGCTGTAGGTAGAGCATTAATAAATAATCCGCAAATAATTTTAGCTGATGAACCAACAGGAAATTTAGATAAAAATACAAGCATTGAAATAGTAAATTTACTATTTGAAATTGCTACAGAATTATCTTCAATTTTAGTTATTGTTACTCATAGTGAAATTATTGCAATAAAAACTGATAAAGTTATAAAATTAAATAATGGGCTAATAATATAAAAATATACATGCTCTAATCAAATAAAAAAAGGAAAAACAGTATGAAAATTTATATTAATGAAAAATTTGTTGAAAAAGATGATGCAAAAATCTCTGTATTTGATCACGGATTTCTTTATGGGTATGGAATTTTCGAAGGTATAAGAGCATATAATAATAGAATTTTTAGATTAAAAGAACACTTAGATAGATTGTGGTCATCAGCTAAAGTTGTCAACATTACAATTCCTATTTCTAAAAAGGAATTAGAAAGAAATATTATAAAAACTCTTATAGTAAATAAACTTTCAGATTCTTATATAAGATTAATAGTTACAAGAGGTTGTGGTGACTTAGGGCTTGATCCAAGAAAATGTATTGGAGTACCTTCAATAATAATTATTACAGATACTGTTTCTTTATATGAAAATGAATTGTATGAAAAAGGTATGAAAATTATAACTGCCACTACTAGAAGATTGAGACAAGATTCTTTGAGCCCAAATATAAAATCACTTAATTATTTGAATAATATACTAGCAAAAATGGAAGCAATACAAAATGGTGTTTTAGAAGCGTTAATGTTAAATTCTGAAGGATATGTTGTGGAATGTACTACTGATAATATTTTTTTAGTTAAAAATGGAATACTTTATACGCCTTCTGGGTCTGATGGGGCATTGATAGGAATAACTAGAGATGCTGTTATTGAACTTGCAAAAAATAAATTAAAGATTCTTGTAAAGGAATGTCGTATAACTATGTATGATGTTTACACATCTGATGAATGTTTTCTAACAGGTACAGCAGCAGAAATAATACCAATAATATCTGTTGATTCAAGACAAATCGCTGATGGTAAACCGTGCAAAATAACATTAAAATTAATAAAAGAATTTAAAAATCTTACAAGATTAACTGGAACACCAATTAGATAAATAATATAGATTGTATTAGAATTATGAATAAGTATTATTTTATATATCATAAGTAGTTTTATGATGAGCAGGATTCATATTGGCCAATATAAAGAAGAAAAAAATTAAACATAAACTTACAAAATATCTATTAATAATGAGTCTTGCTCTTATTTTAATTTTATTATTTTCATATTGTATGAAAAAGTATTTATTATTGCCGAAAATTCAAAAATATATTTATAATACAATAGGTGATGAAGTAAAATTCGGTGATTTTCATATTTCACCTTTTAGTATTACTGTTAATAATTTAAAAATGAACGGAGTATTTAAAGCTCACAAAATAGTATTTAAAATAAATCCGTTAAGAATTTTTACATGTACAAATTTTGAAGATTACATAAGTAAGATAAATATTTCAAAACTTGAATTATTTTTATCTAAAAATAATTTTAAAACAAACTGCAATAATATTCTTTTAGATAAAAATATTTTATTTAGAAAACTTTGCAAATATAATTTGAGGATTAGTATAAAAAAGTTGGCGGTTAAAAGCAATATAGAAATTTATAATACAAATATAATACTAAGCAATTTTAAAATTATTATAGATTCTGATATACATTTATTATCACATGTTATTAAATTTCATACATGTTTTAGACAGAATATGGAAAGCATGACGTTCACAACCACATCTTCTTTTACATCATTAGGCGCAATAAAAATATCTTTAAAAGCACAAGGTTGTTTTAATTTTTTATCATTAGATTTTTGTCAAAAAATTTTTATTGAAAAATTGTCATATAAAGGATTTAAATTTAATAATATTTCAGGTTTTATTTCAAAAACAGCATGTAATTATACAGCATATTTACAGAATACGTTTGGTAAAATAAACCTTAATCTATTGAATAATATTATTAGTATTAATTCCTTTATTAACATATCAAAAATTAATAACAATTTTTCAGGATATGTTAGTTGTAATTTTAAAAAAAGTAATAGCTATAAGGAAAATATAGAAATTAATATAACTAATTTAAAATTTTTTGGCATAAATTATGGTAGCTTTAAATTCTTAGCAGTAAAAAATAATTATAAAACTTATAATACATTTTGCGTAAATATATTGAAAGAAAAATCAATGACTGTTCCTATAAAAGAAAAATATTCTAAATATTTTATTATTAAAAATAAAACCATACTATTTGCTAATGACAAACAAAATAATAAAATTGTCATCAAATGTATTGATGATATTTCTTCGATTTTTTTGATTATTAAATATGTTAAAGGTTTTGTAAATCTTTCAGGATTTATAAATAAAACTTATTATAAAATTAATTTATTAACTAATAAATTTTATAAACTAAAAAATATAGAGGCAAAGAATGTAGTTGCTATTATGTTTAAAAATAACAAAAAATCTCTTTTTAATATGATACAAACTGCTAGTAACATACAAAAATCTGAGATCAATTTTGATGTTACAATACTCAATGGGATCTTATTTCGTAATAACAAATTTAAAGAAATTAAAGCTATAGGTACTGTTAATACATCTAGTAAAATGATAAATCTTAAAAAATTTATTATTAATAATTGTAATAAAATTATAGCTAAAAGAATACGGATTGAATTTTTAACAGGTAATTTTCATCCTCATTTTAATGTAAATATAACAAATCTAAATTTATGTTTGCATGGTTTAACTATCAACGGATATATAAATATAAATTTTTATTTGAACAATAATGGTATTAATAGTATTATTCAATGTAAAAAAATAAAAATATGTGGTGTTCTATTAAAGAATGTAACAATAAATTCTAAATTTTCAACAAAAAATATTGAAATTACTAACATAAAATTGAATGATGATATTAATATTATTGGTAATATACTTATAGAATTCAAAAATTCTATAAATACAGATAAAAAACAATATTGTCATACTTGTCCGTTGATTTCATTTAACAAGTTTCAAGATAAAAAATCCATATCAAGATTTTTAATATATAAATCAAAATGTGTGAAAACTGTAAAATTAAATGATGTTAAATTTAGTATTGACTTTGATAGTGGTAATATTATGATGAAAAATAGTACTGTAATTAAATTTTTAAATAATAAGATAAATTTAAATAATGGATTTTTAAATATTAAAAAAAGAAAATATGGTTTTAATTTATCTCTCGCCAATTCTTATATAAATTTTATAGATTTTTCATGTAATGTGAATTTATTTGGAGAAATAATTAATAAAAACCATTTTTTACATAAAGGTATTATTGATTTTAACAATTTATGTATTAATAAGCATAAATTGTTTTTATCAAATATTAATTACAAAATTAAAAATGGTAAAATATTTATATCATCAAAAGTAGCTAATAGTGTCAAAAAATATGATTTATCAGGGATATTTGATTTCACAAATTTTGTGTTTATGGTAAAAATAAATTTTTCAAATGATAAATCTATTTTTCATTTATTCATAAAAGCTTCAAAAACTTTTGTAAATTTTATTATGAAAGGTACAAATATTGAATCTAATTTAATTGTCAATATTTTCAATTTCCCAAACATTATTACTTGTGGGTATGTAAACATAAATATGAATTTATTTGGAGATATTAATAGTGGAAGTGGACCAAAAGGTAATATGTTAATGTCTTCAAATTATGGATACTTATTAGGTATTCCATACGATAATTTCCTTATTAAAACAAATTTTTGTAATAATCAAATTTATATAGATAATTTTGTTTTTAAAAAAAATGGTGAAATTGATATTATAATTAACGGATATTTACCATTTTTATTTAATAAAACTCCAAAAAAAGAATTTAATAAGCTTCCTTTTAGTATTTCTTATACAATTAATGATTATAATTTAAACATTTTAAAATTTTTAACAAAAAGATATATTCATGATATTTTTGGAAAAATGTTTTTTAAAGGTGTTTTAGAAGGAACTTTTAAAGACCCAATAGTTAGTGGTAAATTTTTAATTATTGATGGATTTTTTGAAAGTAATAAATATTTTTCTAAGGTTAGAGATTTATCAGTTGATATTTCTTTAATTAAAAACTTATTAAAGTTTAATAAGTTTAATCTAAAATCTGGACATGGTGAATTAAATATTTACGGACAATTAGTATTAAAAAGATTTAATATTGATCAATTTGACATAAAAGTTGTCACAAGTAAAAAAGGTATTCCAATATGTATTCCACAGTTACCAGTAACAAAATTTATTGGTAAAAGTTCTATTTTAAAGGATTATTCAAAAGGAGAACCTAATTTTAATATAAGAATTTATGGTAATTCATTAACACATCCAAAAATTGAAGGATATATTAAATTTGAAAATACACGTTTTTCTTTAACTAAAGCTATACAAATTAAAAATTGTTTTATTCCAAAAAATACTGAATTTGATTTAAAGTTTTTAACTGCGAGTAATACAAAATTTGAAAATTCATTCATTTCAACGTTTATTAATGGATTTTTAAATATTAAAGGTCACTACGGTTCTCTTGAAATAAATGGTATTATTAAAACTTTAAATGGAAAAATAAATTATTTAGGAACAGTGTTCAATATATCAAAAGCAACAATAGAAATAATTAAAGATACTCAAATTTATATTACCGCAACTTGTGAAACAATTTTATCATCAAAAATAAATAAACAATCTAAAAAAACAGTTAAATTTACTATCAATAAATTTAAAATATCAGATTTATATGATCAATATGATGATATTTTAAACTCTGCTTTAAATAATCTTAAATATATAGATAATTATAAATTGAATTTTATAGAAAAATCACAAATAAATCATGATAAACAATTAATTTCAATAACAACATTTAATGATGCCAAATTTATGGCTAAACAGAAAATATTAAGATCATTAAATCAATCATTGACAATTCCTCTAATTAGAACAGTTTTAAAAAAATCAGGATTCGTGGATGATTTTAAGATTTCTTATATTAATAATTATGATAAAAATATAAACTTTATTACTTTGTTGTCAGGGACAAAATTTTCTTTAGAAAAAAAAATATTTGATAAAATGATAGTAAAATACTCTATTGTTGTTAATGAATTAAATAAAAAACTTAATTTACATAATGTTGTAGAATTAAAATATAAATTAATGAACAATTTATATTTTCTTGGTCGTTATGAATTAGATCCTATGAATAAATTATGTAAACCTAATAGAAAAATAATATTTAAGCATACGTTAGAATTTTAAAATACAGTTGGAAAAATGTAGAAATTTTGATAATTAGTATTTATTATGTAAACAATTTTATGTAGATACTTTATATATTTATATTACTGTTTTTATTATTTTTGAATGGAACAAAATGTTATGATAGCCCAAAATTTAAAATATTTTATAGGCTCTATTTCTGTTGATTATAGATTAGCAGAAACAGATATTATGAGTTCTATAGCGCATACTAAAATGCTTATAAAAACAAAAATCATAAGTGTATGTGATGGTAAAAAGATTATTTTAGGATTAATGTCTATTAAAAAAGACATAAAAGAGGGAATGAAAATTCCAAAAGAAGAAGATATTCATTATACTATAGAAAAAGAGTTAATACGTAGAATTGGTAGTATTGGTGGTAAAATGCATACTGCTAGAAGCAGAAATGATCAAGTGAGTACCGATTTAAGAATTTATTTAAAACAAGAAATAAAGATTATTAATAAACTTATTAATAATCTCCAAAAAACACTTATAAATAAATCTACTGAAAATATTGATATCATAATGCCAGGATATACACATTTACAACCAGCTCAACCAATTTTAGTTGCTCATCATATACTTGCTTATGTTTGGATGTTACAAAGAGATAAAAAAAGACTTGATGATTGTTATGAAAGAACTAATGTTTTACCATTAGGTAGCGTTGCTTTAGCAGGGACATCATTTAAAATTGACAGACAATATACAGCTAAACTTTTAGATTTTAAATATATAAGTGAAAATTCTTTAGATGCTGTGGGTGATAGAGATTTTGCAATAGAATTTGTTTTTTGTGTATCTTTAATAGCCTTACATCTTACTAGATTTTGTGAAGAGATAATTTTATGGATGAATCCTGAATTTGGATATGTAACAATAAATGATAAATTTACTTCAGGATCTTCAGTAATGCCTCAAAAAAGAAATCCAGATTGTGCTGAAGTAGTAAGAGGTAAATTCGGTAGAATTCTTGGTGATTTAATTGCACTTTTTACAATATTAAAATCTTTACCACTTGCATATAATAGAGATTTACAAGAAGATAAATATTCAGTTTTTGATGCTCTAGATAGTATTAAAATGTGTCTCAAAGTTATTAATGATATGTCTAGTACTTTAAATTTTATTAAGGAAAATACTTTAAAAAGTGTAAAAAAGGGTTTTGTTGAAGCTACGGAAATGGCAGATTATCTTGCAAAAAAAAATATTCCATTTAGGACAGCTCATAGAATAATTAAAAATATTGTTACTTATTGCAAAAAAAAATCTAAAACTTTAAATGAATTATCACTCAAAGAATATAATCAATTTTCCTTAGCATTTAAGAATGATATATTTAAATGCTTGGATGTTGAAAATATCGTTAAAATGAAGACTTCATATGGTGGAACATCAAAGAAATCTATTGCACAGCAAATAAAAAATATTAAACGAAATTTAAAATAAAAATCTCTACAATAAAATATATTATTTATTGTAAGAACTGGAGAAATCATAAAAAAATGTGTATGATAAGACAGTGTATTGTATGTTAATTGTTTTGTGAAATGGAAAATAAGTTAATGTTAAAATTTAAAAGAAAGGATTTACATATTGAACATGTTAAGTTGTTAGATATTGCAAAACAGTATGGAACACCAACATATGTATATTCAAAAAATAAAATTGTAAATAATTTTTTTGAATATAAGAATATTTTAAAATCAAAAAATGATATTATTTGTTTTTCATGTAAATCAAATTCCAATGGTACTATTTTGAAATTGCTTGCAAAATTAGGTTCTGGAGTTGATACAACTTCTGGTGGAGAAATATATAGATGTTTAAGAGCAGGATTTAGTCCTTCAATGATAGTTTATGCAGGAGTTGGTAAAACCTATGAAGAAATAGAATATGCTTTAAAAAGTTCAATTTTTATGTTTAATGTTGAATCTTTTGATGAATTAAACTTGATAGATAAAATAGCAAAAAAAGTAAAAGCAAAAGCAAGAATATCATTTAGAATAAATCCAGAAATTGATATTAACACACATCCATATGTGGTTACTGGTAAAAACGGTACAAAATTTGGAATTCCTTATTACGATGCAATAAGAGCATATTTAACAGCCAAGAAAAAAAAGAACATAGTTATTTCCGGTATACATTTTCACATTGGTTCTCAAATTTTAGATCTTAAACCATATAAAATTGCTGCTGATAAAATCAAAAAAATTGTTGATATTTTAGAGCTAAAAAATGGTATAAAACTTGAATATATAAATTGTGGTGGTGGCATAGGAATTAAATATAAAAACAATCAAAAAATACTACGTCCGAAACGATTTATATCTGAAATGTTTAGTATATTTGGATTAAAACACAAAATGATTTTCGAACCTGGACGTTCAATAGTTGGAAATGCAGGACATCTTTTAATAAAAATTATATACAAAAAAAGCTCATATGGAAAGAATTTTTTAATTACAAATTCTGGAATGAATGATTTAATAAGACCGGCATTATATAATGCATATCATAATACTATACCAATAAAATATATAAATACAAAAAAAATAAAAACTGACATTGTAGGACCAATATGTGAAACTGGAGATTTTATTGCCAGAGATGTTATATTACCTTCATTAAAACAAAATGATTATCTTTTGGTAACTTGTACAGGAGCATATGGAGCATCAATGGCATCTCAATATAATTCTAGACCATTAATTACAGAAGTTTTAATTGAATGTGATAAAACTTTTTTAATGAGAAAAAGAGCAAAATATGATGATTTGTTGTTAAATGAAGTGTAATTTAAAATAAAAGTTACAGTTTGAACGAAAATTTAAATATACAATAAATACGTTGAAATGAAAATAAATTTTTCAAAAGTTGTTGCCACAGGCAATGATTTTATTTTGATAGATAATAGGAAAAATATAATTAAGAAAGATAATTATGCAGAGCTTGCAAGTAAATTATGTGCCAGAAAGTATTCAATAGGAGCAGACGGTTTAATTTTTATTGAAAAAAGTATTTATAAGGATTTTAAAATGAAGTATCTTAATTGTGATGGATCATATGCTGCTATGTGCGGAAATGGTGGTAGGTCTGTTGCCAAATTTATGTATGCTTTAAAAGCAGTAAATTATAAAATGGAATTTGAAACAGATGCTGGGACAATAAATGCTGAAATATTTGAAAAAAATATAGTTAAACTTAACTTATACAAACCAAAAAATATAAAACAAAACATAAAACTCAAATTCGAAACTCATGAAATTAATGTTGATTTTATAGATACTGGAGTACCTCATATTGTAATATTTGTTGATGATATAGAAAAAATAGATATTTTGAAATATGGTAAAAAAATCAGATATCACAAAATATTTGCACCATTAGGTGTAAATGTGAATTTTGTTAAAATTGTAAAAGATAATATTTTAATGATTCGTACTTACGAACGAGGTGTTGAAGATGAGACTTTAGCGTGTGGTACTGGAGTAATTGCTGTTGGAATTATTTCTTATATAAAAGGCTATACAAAATTACCTACAAGTATAATTACAAGAAGTGGAGAGAAATTGTATGTATCTTTTGAATATAAAAATAGTGAAATATTTAATGTTATTCTTGAAGGACCTGCTTTTATAGCTTTTAAAGGTATGGTTGAAATTTAATTTTATTTTAAAGTTGGTAAAAGTTAAAAACAAAATAAACTGTTTGTATTTATTACAAACTAGCTGTAAAAAGGAGAGTGTATAATGATATTTGCTGGTGTTTATACAGCACTAATTACTCCGTTTAAAAGAAACAAAAAAATTGATTTTAATGCTCTTGGAAAAATCATAGAAGAACAATCTAAAAATGGAATAAATGGTATTGTTCCATGTGCAACAACTGGTGAGTCATCTACTTTATCCTACGATGAACGAAAAGAAATTTTAAAGTTTTGTGTTAAAAATGCAAATGGTAAGATAAAGGTATTAGCAGGAACAGGATCAAATTCAACTGACGTGGCAATAAATCTTACTAAATTTGCAAAAGAAGTTGGTTGTGATGGGGCATTGATAGTTTCACCATACTATAATAAGCCTACACAATATGGTTTATATTTACATTTTAAATCTATAGCTGATAAAGTTGATATTCCTATTGTGCTTTATAATGTTTTAAATAGAACATCCATAAATATAGAACCTAAAACAATAATGAAACTTTTTAATGATTGTAATAATATAATTGCTATTAAAGAGGCCTCTGGATCTTTATCTCAAATTAGTACAATAAAGTATTTAGTTCCCAATATAGAACTTATTTCTGGGGATGATATGCTTACACTTCCTTTATTATCAATAGGTGGTACTGGAGTAATTTCAGTTTTATCAAACATTATCCCAGTTAAAATAATATCTCTTTTGAAAGAATTTAAAAAAAGGAATATTATTGAAGCAATAAAAATACATTATGAACTTTTACCACTAATAAAAGCAATTTTTATGGAGACAAATCCTATACCTATAAAAACAGCCGCATTTTTACTTGGAATGTGCAGACATGATCTAAGATTACCAATGTCTAATATGAAAAGAACAAACAGAGTAAAATTGGAAATGATATTAAGAGATTTTGGGCTATTATAATTTAATAAACATCTTTTAAAGTTTTAAATTAAAACATTTGTGAAGTTATATTTATAATAAAAGTTTTTATTGTAGTAGAAAAAGGAGTTTTAATGAAGATAACTGTCTGCGGAGCAGCTGGAAGAATGGGTCAAACTATACTTACAATGTCAAAAAAAGATACAGATATTCAAATTTTTGGAGCTTTGGATTTGACTACAAAAAAAAAACATTATAACCATAATTCTAATATAATATCTATAAAAAATTTACAAAAGTTTCTAAAAAAAACAGATGTTATAATAGATTTTTCAACTCCTACGAGTACATTAAATAATTTAAAATTAGCAAATAAATATCATATTCCAGTAGTTATTGGTACAACAGGATTTGATAAAGTTCAAATAAGAAAAATCACCGAATTTTCAAAAAATATTCCTATTGTTCTTTCGCCTAATATGTCCATAGGAATTAATATTTTATTTAAACTTATTGAAATAATTTTAGAGAAAAATCCTAATTATGATGTTAATATAATTGAGTTACATCATAATAAAAAAAAAGATTCTCCGTCAGGGACAGCTATAATGTTTTCAAAAATTGTTACTGCTATTAAAAATGGTAGACTATATATTGAAAATCCTGATAATAAAATATTAAAAAACGAAGTCGGAATTTTTTCTTTAAGATCAGGAGATATAGTAGGAGATCACAGTTTATATTTTGTAGGTGATGCTGAAAGAATTGAATTAACTCATAGAGTACAATCAAGAGATGCTTTTGCTATTGGAGCTATTAAAGCTGCAAAATGGTTGGTTAAACAGCGAGTAATTGGTCTATATGATATGTGTGATGTTTTGAATTTAAAATAGTATGTTGTTTATTATATGTGTTAAATTATTGTGTAATAAAAAGGCAAAAAATATGAAAATTAATTATAGTAATAGACTTAAAGAATTACCACCTTATCTTTTTATTGAAATGGATAAAAAAAAGAAAAAAGCTATAGATCAAGGTATTAATTTTATTTCTCTAGGAATAGGAGATCCAGATATTTCGACTCCTACACATATAGTAGAATCTATGCAAAAAGCGGTATTAAATTCAAAAAATCATCATTATCCGTTTGGGACTGGATCTATTTTGTATAAAAATGCTATTATAAAATGGTATAAAAAAAGATTTAACGTTAATTTAAATTTTGATGAAATATGTGCTCTTATAGGTTCGAAAGAAGGAATAGGGCATATACACTTAGGTTTTGTAAATCCTGGAGATATAGTTCTTATACCAGATCCTGGATATCCTGTGTATAATACAGGAACTATTTTTGCTGGTGGTGTTCCATATTTCATGCCTTTGTTAGAAAAAAATAATTTTTTACCTGATTTAGATAAAATACCTTTAAATATTGCAAAAAGGGCAAAGTTAATTTTTGTAAATTATCCTAATAATCCAACAGCATCAATAGCATCAAAAAAATTCTATTCAAAACTAATATCTTTTGCAACAACTTATAATATTATTGTAGCAGCAGATACAGCTTATTCTGAAATATATTACAATGAAAATAATAAACCTTTAAGCTTTTTAGAGCTTCCTAATGCAAAAGAAGTTGGTGTTGAATTTCATTCTCTTTCAAAAACTTATAATATGACAGGATGGCGTGTAGGTTGGGTGTGTGGTAATAAAAAAATTATTTCGGCTATTGTTAAAATTAAAGAAAATTATGATTCTGGTGTTTTTCAAGCTATTCAAGAAGCTGCATCTGTAGCTCTTAAATCTTCTCAAAAATGTGTAGAAAATATTAGAAGTATATACAAAGAACGCAAGGATGTTTTAATAAAAGGATTAAGAAAAATTGGTTGGAATGTAATTTTGCCACAAGGTTCTTTTTATGTATGGACCAGAGTACCGAATGGATATACATCTAATCAAATTGTTTCTAAGCTTTTTGATGAGGCAATGGTAATTGCTACTCCTGGCAGTGGTATGGGTAAAAATGGCGAAGGGTATGTACGATTTGCCCTTACTGCTGAAATTTCAATTATTGAAAAAGTAGTTAGACGTATTACTAAAATAAAATGGTGATATGTTATTTTTAAAGTAAATAAAATAATATTGTTACTTAAATAATAAATTGGTTATGTTAAAAATGAAAAATGTTTCTAAAAATAGAAACATACATTTTGTCGGTATTGGTGGATCTGGTATGTCTGCAATTGCAGAGGTTTTGATAAGTTGTGGATATAATATTTCTGGATCAGATTTAAAAAGTACAAATATCACTGAGCGTCTTAAAAAATTGGGTGTTAAAATTTTTATAGGACATAATGCAGAAAATATAAAATCTGTGGATATACTTGTTGTTTCTAGAGCTATTATTAATAATAATCCTGAATTAATATCAGCCAAAAGAAATAAAATTCCAATAATATCAAGAGCAGAAATGCTTGCTAAAATTACTAAATCAAAATATACTATAACTGTCACTGGAACTCATGGTAAGACAACTATATCTTCATTAGTCTCTTTAGTTTTAGATAATTGTGGATTGGACCCTACGATTATTATTGGTGGTGAATTAAATAATATAAAAACTAATGGCAGATTTGGTATTGGTGATTATGTTGTTGTTGAATCTGATGAATCAGATGGCTCTTTTCTAAAACTTTCTCCAACTATTGCTGTAGTGTCTAATATAGATAATGATCATTTGGATTTTTATGATGATATGGAAAATCTTAAAAAAACATTTTTGAAACATATCAATTCTGTATCATCACATTATGGTATCGCAATAGTGTGTTCTGATGATAGAAATATAAAAAATATAATTCCCAAAATAAACAAAAAATATATTACTTATGGTTTTAATGGTAATCCAGATATAAAAGCTTTAAATGTAAGAATATTAAAAAATTTTAGAATGAAGTTTGATGTTTTTTACAAAAAAAACACAATTGGCGATATTTGTATAAAAATACCGGGTAAACATAACGTATTAAATTCTTTAGCAGCAATAGGAGTTGGTTTATTTTTAAAAATTCCATTTGATCTAATTGCAAAAGCAATTAATAAATTTGATGGTGTTGTAAGACGTTTTGATATAAAAGGTGAAAAAAAAGGTATTATGATTATTGATGATTATGCGCATCATCCTACTGCAATAATATCTACTTTAAAAACAATAAAATATGTTTGGCCTAGGCGAAGATTGATTGTTTTGTTTCAGCCACATAGATATACTAGAACTAATAATCTTTTTGAAGATTTTGGAAAAAGTTTTACAAGTGCTGATATTGTAAATGTTTTGGATATCTATTCAGCAGGAGAACAACAAATTGAAGGTGTTAGTTCAGAATTAATATTAAAAAGTCTTATAAGTAATAAATGTAATGCTGTAAAATTTTTTGATTTAAAAAGAATTTTAAATATGCTTTCAATTGGTGATATAGTATTAACTTTGGGTGCAGGTGATATATGGAAGAAAGGGGAAGAATTATTAAATATCATTTAACTAAAATGTTGCTTGATTTAGGGTGTAAAATCTTTAAAAATGAGCCACTTTCAAAACATTGTTCATTTAAAATTGGAGGACCAGCAGATTTTTTTATTAAAGTTTCAAATAAAAGAGCTTTATACTTACTTTTATTAATATTACATAAAAGTAAATATTTTATATTAGGTAGTGGCACAAATATTCTTTTCCAAGATGAAGGATATAGAGGAGTAATTATTTCTATTACTGGAATGTTAAATAAAATTTATATCTCAGAAGGTAAAATTATAAGTGGTGCAGGAGCATTACTTTCAGATATTGTAAATGTTGCTTTAAAAAATAATTTAACTAATATTGAATGTATTATTGGTATTCCAGGTACAGTTGGTGGTGCTGTTTATGGTAACTCAGGATTTAAAAATGGTTGTATTGGCGATATTATATATGGTATAGAAATTTATAGGAATTTAAAAAAAGAATTTGTAAACAATGAAAGAATAGAATTTAGTTACAGAAAAACAGGGTTGGGCAATTGTGTTATTACAAATGTTATTTTCATGTTGCAAAAAAAAAGTGGAAAGAATAATTTAAAAACAGTAATATATAAAAATATGCAAAAACGTTTAAAATCACAGCCTTTAAGTATGCCTAGTGCTGGTAGTGTGTTTAAAAATTTTAATGGTATAAGTATTGGGGAACTAATTGAAAAAAGTGGTTTAAAAGGGTTACGTGAAGGTGGTGCTCAAATTTCAAATATTCATGGTAATTTTATAGTAAACACTGGCAATGCTTCGTCAAAAGATGTACTAATTTTAATTAATTTGATAAAGAAAACAATACAAAAAAGGTTTAATATAAATCCAATTTTAGAAATAAAAATAATTAAATGAGAAATTATTCAACATCAGATGTATTATATAAACTAAAAAATAAGAAAGTAGGTGTATTGTTTGGTGGTCCATCTGATGAAAGAAATGTATCTATTATTTCTGGTAATGCGGTTATTCATGCATTGCACGCACTAGGAGTAAATGTATGTGGAATAGATGTTGATAGAAATATTGTTACAAAAATAAAAAAAGAAAAAATAGATATTGCTTATATAGCTTTACATGGATTAATAGGTGAAGATGGTACAATACAGGGAATGTTAAGAATGATGGGTATTCCATACACAGGTTGTGGAGTATTTGCTAGTTCACTTTCTATGGATAAAAATTTGTCAAAAATTTTTTTTAAATATTTTGGTATTTTGACTCCTAAATGGAAAATATTGAAGAGATTTAGTACGTTTCCTAAAATAAAAAGGTATCCTGTTATTGTAAAACCATCTATGGGTGGATCAACAATTGATGTAACTATAGTTAAAAATAGAATGTACCTTAGTAAAGCTATTAAAAAAGCGTTTAGATCAGAATATACTGAAGAAATTATTATTGAACAGTTTATAAAAGGAAAAGAAATTACAGTAGGAGTTTTGTATGGTAAAGCATTACCTGTTATAGAAATAATACCTAAGTATGGATTTTATGACTTTAAATGTAAATATCAAAAAAACGGTTCAAAATATGTGATTCCAGCTCGTATAAATAAAGAAACATATGAAGTTTCTCAATTATATGCTGAAAAGATATATGACAGATTTAAATGTAGTGCTGTGTGTCGTGTCGACATGATCGTAGATGAAAATAATAAAGTTTGGGTACTTGAAAATAATACAATACCTGGTATGACAAAAACTTCTTTACTGCCAAGTGCGAGTAAAGAAGCAGGGTATAATTTTGAAAATTTGGTTTTAGAAATTTTAAAAAGTGCATTAATAAAATAAATGCCAAAAATATATTTGTTGTAATATTTGCAAATCTAGACATGTTAATAATGTAAATGGCAAAAAGAAGTAATTTACGTTCACAAAGAAAAAAAAGTAAAGTGTTTAATTTTTTGATTTTTTTATTTTGTGTTAGTTTTTTTGTTTATTTTGGGAAGATTAGAATACTTAAAATTATTAATAATCTTGGAAGAATAATTATTAAAGATATAGAAATTGCTGGATCAAAAAATATAACCAAAGCAGAAATAAAAGAACTTCTTCCATTTAAAATAGGTGATAGTTTTGTCGGTATTAATTTATCAAAAACTGGAGAAGAAATAAAAAAAATAAAACCAGAGTTAAAAAATATTGTAATTATACCTGGTTGGCATAAAATTAAAATAAAATTTTACGAAAGAATACCAGAGGCATTTGTATTATATAATAACAAAATTTTTGGTGTTGATTTTGATAATGTTATATTTCCATTGCGTGGGTTTATGAATAAAATTAAAGTTCCTGTAATTATCTATAAATCTGCATATGAAAGAAGACTAGTTTTGGACTTCATAAAAAAATTTAAAGCTATAAGTGGTAGTTTTTTTTTTAGTGTTTTAGATGTAAAATTTAACAATATTGGTGATGTAGTTTTTACTATTAAAAATAATACCACTGTTATTTGGGGAGATTGGATGTATGAGAATTTACTAAATAAATTTCGAAAATTTATGAGAATTTATAATGATGCAACTTCTAAATACAGAAAAATAGAATATATAGATATGTCATTTTATTCTTATGGTAAAGCAATTGTAAAACCGATTATATAATACATAATTATATTTTATAGTATATTTTTATAAATATAAAGAGGATTTAAAAAATGTCTAAAAGTATTGCTGTGGCTGGTATTGATATTGGAAGCAATAAAGTGTGTTGCGCTTGTGGAATATATGATAAAAATTTAAAAATAGTAAAGGTTGTTGCTGCTACTTCAATTGAATGCGATGGAATAAAAGCAGGAGCAGTGATTAATATTCAAGAAGCAGCTACAGCAATAAATAAAGCGATTGAAGAGGTAGAAAAAAATTCAGATTATGATATAAATGACGTAATTATCGCAATGAGAGGAAATTTTATTAAATCAAAAAGTGCTAAAGGTATTGCTAATATAAATTATTCAAATAAGGAAGTTACTGAGGAAACAATTGAAAATGTTCTAGAAAATGCAAAAAAACAAATAAAAATAGAAGCTGAAGAAGAAATATTTCAAATTCTTCCACGGGAATATATCTTAAATCAACAGAAAGGTATACAAAATCCTATTGGTATGGAAGGAAATCATATTGAAGTTGATGTACATGCTTTTTTGGGGTGTAATACTAATCTATGCAATATAAGTAAAGCTATGCATTCTATTGGAATAGATTATAGTGATAGAGTCTATGGATATCTTGTGGCAAGTGATATTTTGGTTACTAAAGAGGAAAAAGAATTAAGTTGTATTGTAATAGATTTTGGTGGACTTACAACTGGTATTGTACATTATCTTCATGGTTTAGTAAAACATACTGATGAACTTTCTGAAGGGTCAGATTATATTACGCGAGATATTGGGCATAAATTGAGAGCAACTTATGCTGTTTCAAAGCAAATCAAAGAAACTTATGGAGCCGCTTTTGTTTTAAATGGCTTTAAAAATGAAGAATTTGAATATAAAGCTGCTGATGGAATAAGTTTTAAAAAATATAATAGACTTGATCTTGTAAATGGTATAATTACTCCTAGATTTGATAGAATTTTATATCAGATAAAAGAAATTATTAAAATAAACGACTATGGTGACGAATTTTTGTCAGGTGGAGTAATTATTACTGGAGGAGGAAGTAAACTTATGTATATTACTGAAGCGATTGAGAAAGCATTTAATTGTTCTGTAAGAACTGGAATTCCAGCTTCAACTTTAGTTGAAGGGTCAAGTTCAATAATATTGAATCCATCTTATATTACAGCTATAGGAGCAATAGTATTTAATTTTTCCAATACAAAAAAAAATTCATCCTGGAATTTGAATAAAAAAATTGTAAAAAATGATTTAAAATCTAAAATTTTAAAATGGTTTGAGGAAGTTTTTTAAATGAATGTAAAAATAATATTACCTTCTAAAGAAATAAATTCAGGACAATATGCTGTAATTAAGATTATAGGTGTTGGTGGCGGAGGGTGTAATGCTGTCAATAGAATGATTGCTGCAAATGTTGATAACGTTGAATTTGTAGCAATAAATACAGATACTCAAGCTTTATTAAAATCTTCAGCTTCTGATATACTCCAAATTGGAGAAAAAATAACTAAAGGACTTGGAGTTGGAGGCAATCCAGAAGTAGGTAAACAGGCAGCAGAAGAAAATATTGAAGATATAAGAGGTAAAATTGTAGGAGCTGATATGGTATTTGTTACTGCTGGTATGGGGGGTGGCACTGGGACAGGAGTTGCTCCAATAGTTGCGCGACTTGCGAGAGAAGAAAAAATACTTACTATTGGTGTGGTTACAAAACCATTTGAACATGAAGGTAAAGTTAGAATGGCTCAAGCAGAAGAAGGTATCAAAAATCTAAAAGAATATACAGATGCTTTAATTGTCATACCAAATGAAAGAGTTTTTAATGTTATCAATGAAAGAGTTGCTTTTGATGCATTTTATCAAATTATAGATGATGTTTTAAGACAAAGTATTCAGGCTATTACAGATGTTATAACTATCACAGGTGAGATTAACAGAGATTTTGCAGATGTGAAAAATATTCTAAGTAATGCTGGAACAGCTTTAATAGGTATAGGCGAAAGTGCCAGTACTAACGTAAAAGAAGCTGTTAAAAAAGCATTAACAAGTCCACTTCTTGATAATTATGATATTTCGATGGCAAAAAAAGTACTTGTTAATATAACTACAAATTCTAATGTACAAGCATTGATTCTTCAAGAAATCTTTAATGATATTAGAAGTTATGGTATTGATGGACATGTTTTTTTTGGTCATACTATAGACAATAGACTTGATGATAAAATTAAAATTACTATTATAGCTACTGGTTTTATTAAATTTGATGAGTTAAGTATTTCGAAAAAAAAACAAGAACAAAAAATTAATATTTCTACTAATGTTGAAAATAGTTTGCAAAACGCTGAAAATTTGGATTCATTAAGACCGGCATATACATATTGGAAGCCAAAATATTTAAAATGAGTTAAATATTTAACTTGCAAAAATATAATGAATTTTAAAAAATGAAAAATTTTATATCAAATCCGTATTTTCCTAAAAAACATTTAACTACAACAAGCGTTGCAGGTAATATGAAAAATAAAAAAATAAGAAATGCTTTTTTTGATTCTTTAAATTTAAATTCTAAAAATTTGGTTTTAGCAAAACAGATTCATAGTAGCAATGTAAAAATTGTTAGTATTTTAAATAAAGGAACTTTTATCGATAATTGTGATGGTTTGATTACAACTGATAAGAATATTAAAATTGGAGTTTTTACTGCTGATTGTGTACCTATGCTGCTCTTTTATGCTGATAATATTAGGGTAATAAAAGCTGCAATTCATATAGGATGGAAAGGTCTTTATAATAATATAATAGAAAATATTTTTGATATATTAAAAAGTAAATATTCCGTTAAAACTTATAAAGTCAAAATTTATATTGGGCCTCATATATGTTTTAATTGTTACAAAGTTGATTATAATATGGAAACTAAATTTAATATTAAACTTATTAATAATAAATTTAGTTTAAGTAGAATAATTTATAATAAATTGAAAATAATGTGTGTTACTGAAAATAATATTTTTGCGTTTGATGAAGCCAAATATTGTACTTTTCATACTAAAGATTTATTTTTTTCTTATAGAAAAAATCACACTTATAAAAGAATTTTGTCGATTATATAAATTTGACATAAAAAAATATATATGTTATCCTTCTGCGAAGAAACAGATGAGTACAGTAGGTTGTACAAAAACAGTATTTATAGCAAAAAATAAATAATGATTTCATGCGTTGCGTTGTAATATTTTAGTTTTATTTGAATTTGTAATTGTGGGCCCGTAGCTCAGTTGGTAGAGCACCTCACT
Organism: Endomicrobium sp.; assembly: GCA_031273925.1. GTDB lineage: Bacteria > Elusimicrobiota > Endomicrobiia > Endomicrobiales > Endomicrobiaceae > Endomicrobiellum. The sequence continues at coordinate 109,208 of JAISQW010000001.1, forward strand.
TTTAATGAGGTTGTCGTGCGTTCAAATCGCACCGGGCTCATTTTTTGCTCCCATCGTCTAGTGGTTTAGGACACAGGATTTTCAATCCTGCAACACGAGTTCAACTCTCGTTGGGAGCAAAGTTAATTATAAAGATAAATAATAATTGATTAAAGTGGACTTTTTTATGCCGACATTGATTGTTTTAGGTACACAATGGGGTGATGAAGGTAAAGGCAAAATTATTGACTATCTTGCTGAACAAGCAGATTATATTGTTCGGTACCAAGGTGGAAATAATGCTGGGCATACTTTAGTTTATAAAAATAAATTATTTGTACTTCATTTAATACCTTCTGGTATATTTTACCCTAAAAAATGTTGTTTACTTGCGAATGGTGTTGTAATTGATCCAATGTCTTTGAAGGAAGAAATTATCTTTTTGAGTAAAAATAAAGTTTTAGTAAAAAATAGATTTTTTATAGGAATGCAGGCTCATATACTATTACCTTACCATAAAATTATTGATAATATATTTGAAAATAATAATGATTATAAAATAGGTACTACAAAAAAAGGAATAGGTCCATGTTATTATGATAAAGTAAAAAGAATTGGAATAAGGGTTATTGATTATCTAGAAGATAATATTTTTGAAGATCTTATTACAAAAAATCTTATTGAAAAAGAATTTATTTTAAAAAAAAATAGAATAAACACAAAAGCATTAAAAAAAGAGATGATTGTAAATCATAAAATACTTTCAAAATTTATAAAGCCTTTTGTTACTGATGTGAGTATTATGATTGAAAAAGCAATTAAAAAAGATAAAAAAATACTTTTTGAAGGAGCTCAGGGCGCGTTGCTAGATTTGGATTTTGGAACATATCCTTACGTAACTTCATCGAATACTATAGCAGGTGGTGTTTGTACAAGTGTAGGAATAGGTCCTACAAAAATTAATAATGTTCTAGGTGTAGCAAAAGCATACACAACAAGAGTTGGAGAAGGTCCATTTACAGTAGAACTTTTTGATAAAATAGGTGAAATTTTAAGAATAAAAGGTGAAGAATATGGAGCAACAACTAAAAGACCTCGTCGCTGTGGATGGTTTGATGTTGTTGTTGTTAGATATAGTGTAAGAATAAATAACATAAAATGTTTGGTTCTTACAAAACTTGATTGTATGCAAGGTATAGATGTAATAAAAATATGTGTTGCATATAGATACAAAAACAATATATATAAAGAGTTTCCAGCATCAAGAACTGTTCAAAAATACGCTGTGCCAGTGTATGAAGAAATGCCTGGATTTAAGGATAAATTAGAAGGTATTACTAATTTTGAAAAATTACCTATTAATGCTCGAAGATATATTAAACGTTTAATATATCTTATTGGTGTACCGATAAAACTGATTTCTGTTGGTAAAAAAAGAAAAGAAATAATAAAATTAGATAATATAAAATGGTTTTAGTTTTAATAAAATTGATATGAAAATAAGACTTTTAAGGTTTACTAAAAATCCAGAAAAAATTTGTGCTATAGCTGCAAGATTATGTTATAGCAATATTGATGTAAATAAAATTTCAAAGAATTTAACAAAATCCGAAATCAAAAATTTACTTAATAAGGTTATTATATCTGGTCATAATTCTGTTTTAGAACATGCATCTTTTACGTTTAGTATAGAAAACGTATCACGTGCTTTACTTACACAATTGACACGACACAGAATAGCATCATTTTCAGTACAAAGTCAAAGATATGTAAAATTTAAAACTGACACAATTTTTATAGTTCCAAAAACTATTAAAAATAGTGTAAAATTATATAAAAAATATAAAAATCTTTTGACAGATATATTAAAAATATATAATCAACTTTTAGATGCTGGTATACCTGTTGAGGATTCAAGATATGTCTTGCCTAATGCTTCTACAGTAAAAATAATAATAACTATGAATGTAAGAGAATTAAGACATTTTTTTTTAATAAGGACATGTAACAAAGCACAATGGGAAATACGCAATATGGCTAACCGTATGTTACATCTTGTTACAAAAAAAGCTCCGTTGTTATTTTTTAAATCTGGGCCAAATTGTCTTGAAAATGAATGTCATGAGATGAGTAGTTGCGATAAATCTAAAAATAAAAAAAGATAATGCATTTTTTTTCAAAATTTCAGGAGAAATAAGTGCCCGAATTTTTAAAGTTATTAATAGATTTGATTAGTATTTTGCTTCTTGCTAAAATTTTTAGTGAAGGAGCTTCAAAATTTGGACAGAGCGCAATATTAGGTGAACTTTTGGCAGGTGTTGTTTTAGGACCTAGTGTTTTATCTATTGTTCATGAAACATCTATTTTAACAAATATATCTGAAATTGGTGCAATAATTTTACTTTTTGAAGTTGGGCTTTCGACAAATATCTATGATTTTTTAAAAGCTGGAGGGTGGGCAACAGCAGTCGCTATAGTAGGCGTTGTAATACCATATTTTTTAGGATATTTAGTATTCATATATTTTGGTTTTACAAATATACAGGCAATTTTTGCAGGTGCTATACTTACAGCAACATCTGTAGGCATCACTGCAAGAATATTTATGGATTTAGATTATTTAAAAACAGAGGAATCAAAAATAGTTTTAGGTGCTGCGGTGATTGATGATATTATAGGACTTATATTACTTGGTATTGTATTAAGACTTATACATGGTGATTTAATTACATTTAAAACAGTCACATCAATAAGTGGCAGCGCGATTTTATTTTTAATAATAACAATTATTTTTGGAAAAATGATGTCCCAAAAAATATTCAATATCTTTCAAAAAATGAAGCAACCATATATAATATTGATAATTAGTCTTATTTTCTGTTTTGTGATATCTGCACTTTCAATTAAAGTTGAACTTGCCCCAATTATTGGTGCATTTGTTGGAGGTCTTATTTTATCAACAATCAAGCAATGTGAAGAGATCAAAACAGACATAAAACCTCTTTATGCGTTTTTTGTTCCAATTTTTTTTGTTTTAATTGGAACAAATGTTGATATAAATGCATTTAATCCTTTTGTTAATGAAAATAAATCAAGTTTTTTTTTAATATTTATTCTATTTCTCGTGGCTTTCATTGGTAAAACAGCTTCAGGATTTGTTATATTTAAAAAAGGTATTAATAAAATTTTAATAGGTATTTCAATGGTACCTAGGGGAGAAGTTGGGTTAATATTTTTAAGTCTTGGTTTAAAAAACAATATTTTTAGCATTAAAGAGTATAGTACATTAATTGTTGTTATAATACTTACAACTTTTATAACTCCTGTGATATTAAAATATGTTATATTAAAACAAAAAAATTGTTAGATTTTATATATTTTGAAATTTATTCTAATTAAATTTTATAAGGTTTTGTAATAGATAAATATGGATATTAATTATAACAAATTTAAAGCGGTGTGCAAAATTTTAGATAAATTTTGTTTTGAAAAATCAAAATTAATACCTATTCTTCAGGCAATACAAAAAGAATATATGTATTTACCGAAGGAAATTTTAATCTTTATAGCTTCATCATTAGATATTTCACTTACAGAAATTTATGGAGTTGTTACTTTTTTCACATATTTCACTTTGCTACCTAGAGGTAAAAATATAATTAAAATTTGTAATGGAACTGCATGTCATGTAAAAAAATCTACTAATATTATAAAAGTTGTAAGAGAAAAACTTAAATTAAAAGAACATGAAATTTTAACAAATGATATGTGTTTTACAGTTGAAACTGTTGCATGTCTTGGTGCTTGTGGACTTGCGCCTGTTGTTGTTATAAACGAAGAAGTTTACGGACAAATAACACCAAATAAAATTATCACCTTAATTGACGAAATCAAAGATGGGGGGATATAATGGTTGATTTAGAAAATATTGCTTCGTTATTTAAAAAATATTCTAAAAATATATATAAAAGAATAATTGTTTGTGCTGGTACTGGATGTGTTGCAAATGGTTCGATCAAAATTTTTAATAATTTAGTTGATACAGCAAAAAAGATGAATGTAAATGTTAATATAGAATTAAAAGAAGAAAGTAACGGATTTTATTTTTCGAAAAGTGGTTGTCAAGGTTTTTGCCAACATGGGCCACTTGTAAATATTTTACCATCTGGTATACTTTATATAAATGTAAAGCTTAGCGATGTGAACGAAATTATAGAAAAAAGCATTAAAAATGATTCTATAATAGAGAGACTGTGTTATAATGATAATGGGAAAGTATGCAAATGTCAATCAGAAATTCCATTTTATAAAAAACAGTATAGGTTAGTTTTAAGACAGTGTGGAAATATAGATCCTAACAATATAAAAGAATATATTGCTGATGGTGGATATATGGCAGCAAAAAATGTTTATTTAAAAATGAATAGTAAAGAAATATGTGCATTCATTTTAGCATCTGGATTAAGAGGACGTGGTGGTGCAGGATTTTTAACTGGTAAAAAATGGGATTTAACTAGGAAACAAAAAGCTATAAAAAAATATGTAATTTGTAATGGTGATGAGGGTGATCCTGGTGCTTTTATGGATAGAAGTATTATGGAAGGAAATCCTCATAGTATTATAGAAGGTTTAATAATTGCTGCAAAAGCAACAGGAGCAGATACTGGATATATATATGTAAGAACAGAGTATACTCTTGCTGTTGATAGGATTAAAAAAGCAGTAAAAGACGCTACTGAGGTAGGAATTTTAGGTAAAAACATTTTTGAATCTGGATATGATTTTACTATTAATGTTATGGAAGGAGCAGGGGCTTTTGTATGTGGAGAAGAAACTGCGTTAATAGCTTCTATTGAAGGAAAAAGGGGAATGCCTATTTCGAAGCCACCTTTTCCTAATCAAAATGGATTATTCCATAACCCTACAACTATAAACAATGTTGAAACTCTTTCTACAATTCCAATTATAATGAATTATGGAACAGAATTTTTTAGAGGAATTGGAACTGATTTGTCGCCTGGTACAAAAACGTTTGCATTAACAGGAAATGTTTTAAATACTGGTCTTATTGAGGTTCCATTAGGTACAACTTTAAGATATATAATATTTGATATTGGTGGTGGAGTAACTGATGAAATAGGAGAAATAAAATTAGAAAATTTTAAAGCTGTTCAAATAGGTGGTCCATCAGGTGGATGTTTGAATGAAAAACACTTAGATATTCCTTTAGATTTTGATTCTTTAAAAAATGTTGGATCAATGATTGGTTCTGGTGGACTTGTTGTTATGAGTAAAAATAATTGTATGGTAAATGTTGCAAGATTTTTTATGCAATTCACACAAAATGAATCTTGTGGTAAATGTGTATTATGTCGTGAAGGCACAAAACAAATGCTTTTAATGCTTGATGATATTTGTAAGGGCAATGCTAACGAATCTACAATTTATGTTTTAAAGCAATTAGCTGAAGTAGTTTCAGTAGGATCTTTATGTGGTCTTGGAAAAACATCCCCAAATCCTGTATTGTCAACCTTAAGATATTTTGAACAAGAATATCATGCTCATGTAAAAGAAAAAATATGTCCAGCACATGAATGTATTGGGTTAGTGAATTATGAAATAACAAATAAATGTGTAGGTTGTACAATTTGTAAAATGAAATGTCCTGTTGAAGCAATAAGTGGTAAACCAAAATATCAACATGAAATCAATATTGAAAAATGTATTAAATGTGGTAGTTGTATAAATTCATGTAAATTTAATGCTATAATAACGTTATCTTCGTCAATCGAAGTTGTTTAGTGATTTTTTATTAGTATAAAGTTTTGTGATGTTGGGGTTAACATTATGGAAAAATATTTAATAATTAATAATGAAAAAATTTCATTTGATCATGAACAAAACATATTGGAAATTATAAAAAAAACAAATATAAATCTTCCAACACTTTGTTATAATGCTGACATAAGTATTTATGGTTCGTGCAGACTTTGCCTTATAGAAATTGATGGTAAAGGTATAACACCAGCATGTTCCACTTTACCAGAACATGGCATGAACATTAAAACCAGTACTGAAAAACTATTTAATATTAGGAGAATTATAGTTGAACTGTTACTTGCAAATCATGATAAAGAATGTACAATTTGTCAAAAAAGTGGAAATTGTAAACTTCAAACCTTATCAAGACAACTTAATATCAAAAATATAAGATTTAAAAATATTGTAAACAAAAAAAATAAAGATACATCAACACATGCATTGATAATAGATTCAAATAAATGTATTCTTTGCGGCAATTGTGTGAGATTTTGTAGTGAGGTACAAGCTGTAGGAACTTTATGTTTTATGAATCGTGGACCACATTCCATTGTTTCTCCAAATTTTAATAAAAATTTAGCTTCATCAAAATGTGTTTATTGTGGACAATGTGCTAGAGTTTGTCCAACAGGTGCAATCATACCTAAATCTGAAATAAGCTATTTGTGGAAAGTTTTAAATGATCCAACTAAAAAAGTAATAATAGCTATAGCACCTGCTGTACGTGCATCTATAGGAGAAATATTTGGATTAAAAAATTTAAATGGTGTTGATTTAGCAGGTAAAATTGTTACCTCATTAAAACTTATGGGTTTTTCAAAAGTTTTTGACATTTCCTTTATGGCAGATATGACAATAATAGAAGAAACTCATGAGTTTCTAAATCGAATTATTAATAATAATATCCCAATGTTTACGTCTTGTTGTCCGGCCTGGGTAAATTTTGTTGAGCAGTACTACCCAGATTTTATTAAATATTTGTCGACTTGTAGATCACCACAAGGGATATATGGATCACTATCTAGAAAAATTATGCCAAAAATACTTGATATTCCTGCCGAAAATTTAATCGTAGTTTCAATGATGCCATGTTTAGCTAAAAAATATGAAGCTATGAAATTCAAATTTCATTTGGATAATTGTGTTTCAAATACTGAAATTGATTATGTGTTAACAACACAAGAATTTGCATTAATGATTGAAGCTAGTGGTATTAATTTTTGTAAAGTTAAATCTTCAGATTTTGATATGCCATTTGGGTTTAAAACAGGAGCAGGTATTCTTTTTGGTATTTCTGGTGGTGTGACTGAAGCTATTATAAGAAATATTAAAAATAATAAAACTGTTAACAATGAATTATTTCAATCGGATTTTTTATACGAGGATAGTAATTTTAAGTCAATAAAAGTTAATATTAACAACAAAGATTTTAAAATAGCTATTATTCATGGGTTAAGAGCTGCAAAAAATCTTTTAGAAAACATTATAAAAACAAATAAAAGTATGTATGACTTCGTTGAAGTTATGGCATGTCCAGGTGGATGTATTGGTGGTGCAGGACAACCTATTTATAATGACCCAATGATAAGAAATAACAGAACTGAGATCTTATGTGAAAATGACAGTATTATGGAATTTCATAAATCAAAAGATAATTTACATGTTCAAAAAATATATGATGATTATATTGGTACACCTGGGAATCAAAAAGCTTATGAATATTTTCATACAAGTTATAAACATAATAGACAATTTCCAAAAATTTCAATAATTTCTAATTTACCTAAAAAGGATACTATTAATATTGATGTTTGTCTTGGTAAAAATTGTATAAAAGTAGGAGCTCGTAAAATTTTGGAACATATTATAAATTTTTCTAATGATGTGAAATTTAAAAATCATATCAATATAAATATTATAATGTGTTTAGGTAAATGTTCAAAAGGTCCAAATGTAAGTATTAATGTAAAAATAATTGAATGTTGTACATTAAAATTTGTAGAAAAAACAATATTAAATGAATTAAATAAAATAAATATCTCATCAATAAAATAATAAAATACCTTTTTTTTAAAATATGAGTAGAATTATGGGTGTAGACTATGGACAAAAACGTACAGGTATTGCTATAAGTGATAAGTTGCAAATTATTTCTATGCCATTTTGTACTTTTAAAAATGTATCTATAGAAAAAGATGCAATTAAAATTTTAAAAGTAGCAACGGATAGGAATGTTTCTATTATTGTTCTTGGTTTGCCTTTAAATATGAATGGAACAATAAGTATAATGGCAAAAATTATTTATAATCTTATCAAACAAATTATTTATTTTGAACCAACAATGCAAATTGTAACTATCGATGAAAGATTAACTACATTACAAGCTGAAAAAATGTTAATTAGAGAAATGAATATTTCTAGAAAAAAACGTAAATTTATTAGAGATAAAATTGCTGCAACATTTATTTTAAAAGTCTATTTAGACTCTCAATCTACTTCATGATGTATCTTTAAATTTGGAGTTAATTAAGTTGTGTTGAAAAAAATATTAATTATTGTTTTTTGGTTTATTATTTTATCGTTGTTTTTTATTTATATGTTTAATTTTGTTTTTCACTTGAGATTTTATAAAATAAATAATAAAGTTATGAATAATACATTGAAAATATCTAAAGAGTTTAAAAAAATACGTATTTGTTCTAAGATATTATTTTTTGTTACTACTAAATTTGTAAATTATTATATAAAAATTAAAACAAATGTTTATAATTTTTATCCTGTATCAAAAATATTAAAAAAGCTTAAAATAAAAAATGATAAAATTGTACGCATCACTATTCCTGAAGGTAGTAATATAAAACAAATAGCTAATATTATATCTAAAGTAATGAATATTGATAAAGAAAAATTTATTAACATTGCAATGCATAAAAAATTAGAAGGATATCTTATGCCAGAAACATATTTTGTAAATTCTAAAATGGATGAAAAAAAACTTATTGAAATGATGTATATTGAATTCAACAAAAAAATTACACCTGATATGCGTAAAAGAGCTAAAGAGAGAAATTTACCATTTAAAGATATAATTATAATAGCATCTATTATTGAAAAAGAAGCAGTGAAACCTGAAGAAAGATTTGTTATATCTGCAGTTTTTTATAATAGACTTAAAAAAAACATAAAATTGCAATCATGTGCGACTGTTTTATATGCGATTGGTAGTAATAAAAAAAAACTTTCTATTGAAGATACAAAATTTAATTCTCCTTATAATACCTATCTAAATTTTGGGCTTCCACCAGGTCCTATAAGTAATCCTGGTATACAATCAATAAAAGCGGCCTTGTATCCAGATAAAAATAATAAAAATTTATTTTTTGTCGCTAATAATGATAATTTTACTCATTTATTTGCAACAAATTTTGATAAACATAGGCAAAATAAACAAATAATAAAATTAAAACAAAAACTTAAATATGCTTGTAAATAAAATTGGAGAAAAAAACAAAATGAAATATAAAAAAGTGTATTTAGACAATAGTGCTACAACTATTATGCATCCTGAAGTTATAAAAGAAATGCAAAAATATTTTTATAAAATATATGGGAATCCTTCTAGTTTACATAATTTTGGTAAAAATGCTAAAATAGCTATAGAAAAAGCTAGAGAAGAAGTGGCTGTACTATTAAATGCAAACCCATCTGAAATATTTTTTACTGGTAGTGGAACAGAATCCAATAATATTGCAATATTTGGTATAGTTAATAATGTTTGTGGTAAACAAATACATGTAATTACTAGTAAAATTGAGCATCATTCTGTTTTAAACTCAATAAAACACATTGAAAAATGTGGACATGAAGTTACTTATTTAGATGTTGATAAACACGGCATTATTTCTGTTGAAGATCTTAAAAAAAATATAAAAAATAATACTTTATTAGTGAGTATTATGCACGCAAATAATGAAGTTGGTTCTTTGCAATCAATAGATAAAATAGCCATAGAAATAAAAAAAATAAATAATAAAAGAGAACAAAAAATATATTTACACAGTGATTCTGTACAAACTGCTGGTAAGATTCCTATAGATGTTAAAAGAATTGGTGTAGATTTACTTAGCTTATCAGCACATAAATTTAATGGACCAAAAGGAGTAGGTGTTTTATATATTAAAAATGGGACACACATATCACCAATGTTTTTTGGTGGACATCATGAGAAAGGTATTCGTCCAGGGACTGAAAATGTTCCAGCAATTGTTGGGCTTGCAAAAGCTTTTAAAATTGCAAATAATAATCTTCAAAAAGATAAAATATATATTTCACATTTACGCGAAAAACTAAAAACAGGAATAATTAATACAATTTCTGAAGTAACAATAAATGGTGATGAAAAAACTACTATTTATAATATTTTAAATGTGAGCTTTAATCATGTAGAAGGTGAAGCACTTCTTTTGATGCTTGATATGAAGGGTATAGCTGTTTCTACTGGATCAGCATGTGCTTCAGAAACAATTTCTCCATCTCATGTTTTATCTGCAATGCAAATCGATCCTGTTGTTATACATGGAACAATTCGTTTTTCTTTTGGACATTATAATACAAATAAGGATATTGATTATGTCCTTGGTGTTTTACATACAATCGTTGAAAAATTACGATCAATGTCACCTACTTTTAATAAAAAAAGTAGAAATATATAGTTTGTTGATGCAAGAGTTATTAAATTTTGGAGTAAATATTAATTTATGCGTTGTTTTATTTGGATACAAAATTTTTGTTTAACATTTGTATTAGTATTATCGTTAAATTGTTCAATATTTTGTGAAGTATTAACATTTAATAATTACTTAGATAACGTTATTAAAGACAATCCAGAACTAAAATCGATTCAATTAGATATTAATGCTACACTTGATAAACTTTCGAAAATTAAAATTCCCTACTTGTGTTTTTTAAATATGGAATTAAAATATGATTACAATAGTGACAATATTTTAACAAATTATTTAAAAAACTTTAATTGTGATATAAGTATAAATAAGCAATTTATTTCAGGTACTAAATTTTCTGTTATTTTTGGCTGTTTATTAAATCAAAATAGATATAATTGTAATAACATAATTCCATTATTACAGCTTCAGCAATCACTGTTGAAAGAGATGAAAAACAAATTCACGACAACAAAAATACTTTTGGATAAGACAAATGCATATTCAAATTTATATTTTCTAGAGTATAAAAAACAGAATGTTTTATTGAAAGCAAAGTTTGCATATTGGGATTTATCTTATTTTACAACAGCTATAGATTTTATAAAAACTTCATTAAATAGATCAATTAAAATTTTAGAGTTGAATAGGAAAAAATACAATATGAATCTTATTGATAAATCGGATTTATTACAGTCTGAGATTGCTGTTAAAATGAAAGAATTAAAATTAAAACTTGCTTGTGATGATGAAAACACTGCAATTGTAACATTGAATACTTTTTTAAATACAAAATATAATCTACAATTTAAATATAATATTGAGAAAATTGAATCCGAAACAGAAAAAATTAAAAAAAATGATGAATCTTTCAAAAAAGAGAATATGAGATTTGATGTTTTGGCTGTTTTGGAACATGCTAAAAGTACTTTATATGAAAAGATTTGTTTACAAAAGGATATTTGTCCAGATTTAATATTAGATGGACAATTTACAGTTAAACAAAACAATAATTCAAAATCCAGACCTTTTTATTCTATAAATTTAAGATACATATATCCAATAGATTTTAAATTTATAAAAACTGTAAATAATGGTTATGAATTAGCACAAATTTCAGCTGAAAAATATGCTGAGAGTATGATAATACAAGAAACAAATGATTGGTTTAAACTTATGGAAGATTTACACAATACAAAGTTAAAACTTGATATTGCTATAGAAATAGAAAAAAAACAATATCAAAAATATGAAGAAGATAAAAAATTATTAGAAAGAGGTAGATGTACTACATATCAAATTTTACAAAGTGAGCAAGAATTAAGCGATGCTTCTTTAAATATTCTAAAATATACACTAGAATTTATTAAAATACGTGAATATATAAAAACATTTTATGGTCCAATAGTTGTTTTGTAATATTTTTTACTTGTTTTTGTTATGCTAAAAAAAAGTGAAAAAATAAATATATGAATATAGCAAAATTTACAATTAAACGACCTACATTTATTGTAGCACTATTAATAATTATGTTGTTATTAGGTGTTACATCATTTACAAAACTTAACGTAAGAATGTTCCCAGATGTTGATTTTCCATATGTTCTTATTTTTACTGTTTATCGTGGAGCTGGTGTTTCAGAGGTAGAACAATTAATTACAAAGCCTATGGAAGACACTATAAGTGGGGTTTCTGGACTTAAACATATTAATTCTATAAGTGAAGATGGAATTTCTATTTTATTAAATGAATTTGAGCTTTCAAAAAATCCAGATGTTGCTACACAAGAAATAAGGGATAAAATACATCAAATAAAACCTAATTTACCAAGAGATATAGATGAACCTGTTATAATTAAGGCAGATATTAATAGTATGCCTATTATTTCGTTAAGTTTAAAGTCAAAAAATATGACTGTAAATGAACTGTATGATTTTGCTGATAATATAGTTTCTAAAGATTTAACAAAAATCTCAGGTGTTTCTAGGATAAATATAGTTGGTGGAACAAAAAAAGAAATTCATGTTAATGTAGATAAGGAAAAATTAAGGCAACATGAATTTACACTTATGTCAATGGCTTCAAAAATAAAAATGGGTTCTTTGAATATTCCAGCTGGTACAATTAATCAAAATCATCAAGAAATAAATTTCAAAACTATTGGCGAATTTAAATCTATAAAAGCAATTGAAGATGTTGTATTAAATTTTTTCGGGAATGATAAGCCTATTACTGTAGGTAATCTTGCAAATGTTACAAACGGATTTGAAAGTGAATCATCAAAAGCAAGATTTGATACTAAAGAAAACGGTAAAATTATATATGAACAATCTCTTTTATTACAAATTTATAAACAAGCAAAATGTAATGATGTAATTATATCTGATACTATAAAAAAAAACATAGAGCAATTAAATAAAAAATATAAAAAAATCAACGGAAAACCACATCTTACAATTATATTTGATGCTGCAAATAGGATAAGAGCTAACATTAATGATGTTAAATCTACAATATTGGAAGGTATAATTTTATCTATTCTTATTGTTTATTTATTTTTAGGAAATTGGAAATCTACTTTTATTACAGCTTTAGCAATTCCAAATAGTTTAATAGGCTCTTTTATTCTTATTTATATTTTTGGATTTAGTTTAAATGTTCTTTCATTAATGGCTTTATCTCTTTCTATTGGACTGCTAATAGATGATGCTATTGTTGTACGTGAAAACATTTTTAGACATTATGAATCAGGTTCAAATCCAATGAAAGCAGCTATTGATGGTACAAATGAGGTGACTTTAGCTGTTATTGCGACAACAAGTACTGTTATAGCTGTATTTTTACCAATTGCTTTTTTAGGTGGTATTGCAGGACGATTTTTTAGAGAATTTGCTTTAACCGTTATTTTTGCGGTAATTATTTCTATTATTGATGCATTAACAATAGCTCCATTACTTTCGACTTATATTATTTCTGATAATAAAGAAAAAGAAAATATAAAAAGTAAACACCAAAAACTAGTTTTTGGTGTTTTGAAATTTTTTACAATAGATTTAGTTAATAAAATTTTTGAATTCGTTAAACATCTATATATAAAAATTATCTCATTTATTATAAAAAAGAAATTTTTGAATTTTAAATTTCACCTTTTTGGTAAAAGATGTTTCACCATAAGTTGGAAAATTATCACATTATTTATTACTTTATTTGTATTTTTTGAAACAATTACATTAGCAAGTAAATATATAAAAATCTCTTTTATGCCATATATTGAATCTGATGAATTTAATATTAATATTAGAGCAAAACCAGGGACATCATTATGTAAAATGGATGAATATACAAAAGAGATAGAGCAACTAATTATGAATGATAAGAATATAGATTTTGTTTCGTCTGTTGTAGGATCAAACAATCTATTGATAAATCTTTCAAATGAATCAAATATATATGTGAAATTAATACCAATCAAACAATATCATATTAGCGATATATTTAGTAAAAAATCAAAGATAAATAACCTAATGAAAAGGATACATACAAGTTCAGAAATAAAAGATTATATTAGGAAAATTTTGAATAAGAAATATGGTAAAGAACTTGAATTTTCGATTGTTAGACAGTCTTTGAATAATAATAATGAAAATGAATTTATTATGGAACTTTCTGGTGCTGATGCAAATATTTTGTATGATTTTGCAAAACATCTTATACAAAAATATAAAACCATTATTTATCTTGTTGATATACAATCGAATTATAAGCCTGGAAAACCTGAGGTTAGAATACATCCAGATCCAAAAAAAATGATAAACTTTGGTGTTGATTCAGTTACAATTGGTAATGAAGTAAAGGCAATAATAAATGGTGTAAAAGCTGGTAAATACAGAGAAAATGGAATTGAATATGATATTTTAGTTAAGTTTCAAAATGATCAGCAAAACATAGAAAAAAATTTTAGTACGATTTATGTTAATAATATTAATAATAAACTTATAAAATTAAAAGATGTTACAACTATGGAACATACACTATGCCCTACAAGTATATTTAAAAAAAATAGAGCACATTTTATTACAATTGAAGGTAATATTTCTAAAGGTGGAACAATAGGAGATGTCCAAAAACAAGCATTAAAATTGTTTAATATAGAAAAATCTAATCCTAAATATTTTTCAAAATGGAAAAATATAGTTTGTAATTTTTCAGGAAATATTGAAAATATGCATGATATGTTTAAAGATATTATTATAGCTGGAATGTTTTCTGTAATACTTGTATTTATGATTCTTGCTAGTTTATATGAATCTGTTATAATACCATTAACGATTATGATAGCTCTTCCTTTTGCAATTATTGGTGGTGTGATTAGTTTACTTATTTCGAACCAATCAATTGATATTTTTACATTAATAGGTATGATAATGTTATTAGGAATTGTTGCAAAAAATTCAATTCTTTTGGTTGATTATATACAACAACAAATGCATAAAGGCGTAAGCATAGATGATGCTATAATACAAGCCGGTAGTATAAGATTAAGACCTATACTTATGACATCTTTTGCTTTGATTGCTGGTATGTTGCCTACTGCTCTTGGACTTTCTGAAGCAGGTAAATTTAGAAAAGGTATGGGAATTGTTGTAATAGGAGGTGTGATCAGTTCTACAATTCTTACATTGATTATTGTCCCAGCATTGTTTGAATATATGGATAATTTAAGACACTTCTTACGTAGAATTATAGGTAGACCAAAAAAAAGAATTATTGATTTAAATAAAGATGAATTTAAAAATAAAATTTCTTGAGTTTGACTTTATACAAAGTAATTTTATATAATCACTGTCTGTGGTGAAAATTTAAATTAAATAGTGTTATATAAGGTTTTGAAAAACATGATATATAAAAAGAGTGAAGTGGTTGAACAATACAGATTGCACGTAGTTGATACTGGTTCGACTGAAATTCAGATTGCTCTTCTTACTACTAGGATTAATTATCTTTCTAATCATTTTAAGAAGTCACCAAAAGATTTTGCTTCGCGTGTTGGATTTTTAAAAATGATAGGTAAAAGGAGAAGATTATTAAATTATATAAAAAAACATAATGCAACAAGATATTTTTCTATATTAAAAAAATTAAATCTTAGAAAATAAAATTATAATGATGTTATAGAGGAGTTAGAATGTGGAGTATTTTCAGAAAGAAATAGAAATTTCCGATAAAAAAATTATCATCGAACTTGGTAAAACAGCTAAACAAGCAAACGGTTCATGTATTATAAGATTTGGTGATACAACAGTTTTGGTTGTTGCAGTTGCTTCGATAGATCGTAAAGTTGATATAGATTTTATGCCTTTAACAGTTGATTATAGAGAAAGAACTTATGCTGCTGGAAAAATTCCTGGTGGATTTTTTAAAAGAGAAGCTAGACCAAAGGACAGTGAAATTTTGATAAGTAGACTTATAGATAGGAGTATTAGGCCAATTTTTCCTAAATATTGGAAAAACGATACATATATATCTGCTGTTGTTTTATCTCATGATGGAGAAAATAGTTCCGATATTATAGCTATTTTGGGAGCATCAATTGCATTATATACATCAGATTTGCCTTTTAGTATACCAATAGCTTCTGTAAGAATAGGAAAAATAAATAACAAATTTGTTGTAAATCCATCAATTTCTAGTCAAAAAACATCAAGTACATTAGACTTAGTTGTAAGTGGTACTGAAAGTGCTATAACAATGGTTGAAGCTGGAGCGTATGAAATTTCAGAATCTGAAATGCTTGAAGCTTTGGATATTGCAAAGGAAACAATACAAAAAATATGTATTTTTCAAAAATCTTTACCTGTTTTTAAAACTAAAAAAGTAATTGATGAATCTATACAAGAAAATTATGCAATCAAAGAAGATATTGAGACAGTTATAATGTCAGAAGCTAAAGATTTTTTAAATTTAAACAAAATAAATAATGACAAAATAAAATTGTGGAATATTTTTAAAAGTGATACACTTCAAAAGTTTATACAAAAATATCCAGAGAAGTCTTTATTTGAAATTAATGATATTTTTGAGAGAGTTTTTTCTAGATTAATGAGAGAATTTATTTTAAATAAAAAGATTCGTATGGATGGTCGTGAATTAAAAGAAGTAAGATCTATAGCTTGTGAAATTGATGTACTTCCTAGAGTGCATGGTTCAAGTTTGTTTACAAGAGGTCAAACGCAAGTTTTAGCTACTGTAACATTAGGTACACCATGTGATATGCAAACTATGGATGAACTTACAGATGAGTATAAAGAGTCATTTATGCTTCATTATAATTTCCCTGGTTTTGCTACTGGGGAACCCAGAGGTGAAAAATCAGTTAGTAGAAGAGAAATTGGACATGGTAATTTAGCTAAAAAAGCTTTAAGACCTATTTTACCTGATAAATGTGATTTTGAATATACTATAAGAATAGTATCAGACGTTTTAGAATCTAATGGATCATCATCAATGGCATCTGTTTGTGGTGGATCTCTTGCTCTGTTTAATGCTGGTATACCTGTAAAATCAAGTTGTGCTGGTATTGCTATGGGTCTTATAAAAGAAAATGAAAAATATGTTATATTGACAGATATTAATGGATTAGAAGATCATTTTGGTGATATGGATCTTAAAGTTGCTGGTACAAGAAAAGGTATTACTGCACTTCAGATGGATATTAAAATTTCAGGTATTACAACTGAAATTTTAATGCAGGTTCTTTGCCAAGCAAAACTGGGAAGATTTTTTATATTAGATAAAATGGATGAATTAATTTTGGTTCCAAAAAATAATCTTTCAACTTTTGCTCCACGCATGGTAACTCTATCTATATCACCTGATAAAATAGGTGAACTTATAGGACCTGGTGGAAAGAATATAAGAAAATTGCAAGACGAATATAATGTTAAAATAGATATTGATGAGATGGGTAAAGTTTTTATTTCTGGTTTTAATTCAGATGATGTTAATGCTACAAAAGAATATGTTGAAGCTATTATGGTAGAAGCTGTAGTTGGGGCTATATATGATGCAAAAATTACAAAAATAATGATATTTGGAGCCTTTGCAGAAATTTTACCAGGCAAAGAAGGTTTGATACATATTTCTCAATTATCAAATCATCATACAAAAAGAGTAAAAGATGTTGTAAAAGAAGGTGATATAGTCAAAGTAAAGGTGATAGAAATAGATAAACAAGGTAGAATAAACTTAAGTATTAAAGCAGTTAGTTGTTAATAATATTTTAAATCTAACATTAAATTTTATATATGATTGATATCCAAAAAGATAAAGTAAAAACTTTATATGAAGTAATGAAAGATGATGAAATTCAAGAACTTGAAGTAGTTAATTCTGGTGAATATAGTATTTATATAAAACGTAAATGTAATAAAAATGCAGATGATTCTGATTTGTATAATCGTCAACATTTAAAAGCACAAGAAAAATTAGATAAAAAAAAGATAACAACGGAAACTATAAAATCACCAATAGCTGGTATCTTTTATGCATCATCAACATTATCATATCATATATCTACAAAAGAAGGAGATATTGTTGAAGTCGGTAAAACTTTATGTATAATTGAAGCGATGAAGGCAATGAATGAAATAAAAGCTACTTCTAAAGTAATGATATTAAAAATATTATCAAAAAGTGGTGAATTTGTAACTGAAGGACAAGACTTATTTGAAGTTGAAAAATTGTAACTTTTCAAAGTGAAAAAATACAAAAATCAAAAAAATATTACAATAAATATAAAGAAAGTTATTTTTTTATGTTTTATAACAGTATTAACTTTTTTTATATTTATTGTGCCAAGTAAAGTTGGAGTGATAGGTAGAACGTTTTATGTTATTTTATTTTTTTTGTTTGGAACAACATCATATGTTTTACCATTTATATTTTCTTGGTTTTGCTTTATACATGTTATAAAAAATCCACAAAGTGTGTTAACATTAATAGGAAAATTTGATTTTATATGGTCAACTATTTGGTTAATCTTATTGTCTGTATTTATTGAATCTATACATTTTATATTTAAATTGAGAATTTATGGTGGTATTATCGGATTGAAATTATTTACTTTTCTTAAAGAGCTTTTTGGTATTTGGTTTGTTTTTTTTGTAATTATTACTGCACTTATAATTTTATGTATAAAATTCTTAAAAAATTTAAATAAATTTTTTATACAAAAACCTCAGAATAATTTTGAGATAACACATCCAAATCCAAAATTATCTTCTAAAATTTTAAAACGTAATCAACAAGAAAAATATTTAACTTCTTCTAATGCAGTATCTAAAAAAAATATTAATAATATTAAATATGAACTTCCTTCTGTTAATTTATTACATAACGTTCCTTTACAAAGTTTTACAAAAAATAAATCTTTAAGAATGGCAACACTTTTAAAAAAAACTCTTGCAGATTTTAATATTAGGGCAGAAATTCAAAATATTATACACGGCCCAATTGTAACAAGGTATGATTTGGTTTTGGCACCTGGGACAAGAATACAAAGTATAGTAAATATTTCAGATAATATTTCATTAATAATGCGTACATCATCTATAAGAATTATTCCTATACCAGAAAAAGCTGTTGTTGGTATAGAAGTATCTAATCATTCAAAAATTTTTGTAAGATTAAAAGAAATTTTTGAAAGTAGTGTTTTTAAAAATTCAGAATCTCTTCTTACTTTGGCTTTGGGAAAAACAATAGATGGATTTACTTATGTAACTAATTTAACTTTAATGCCACACATTTTAATAGCTGGTGCTACTGGTACTGGTAAAAGTATGGCGCTACATGCAATAATACTCTCTATTTTATATAAAGCTCGTCCAGATGAAGTAAAATTTATACTTATTGATCCAAAACGTGTTGAAATGACAATATATAAAAATATTCCACATTTATATAATCCTTGTGTAAAAGCTGATTTAGCGAATGTTATAACATCTCCAAAAGAAGCTGTAATGGTATTAAAAAAACTTGTTAAAGTAATGGAAGAAAGATATGTTAAATTTTCAAAAGTTATGGCAAAAAATATTGAAATTTATAATAATAAAATGGCAAAAAATAGTGGTGATAAAGAATTTTATATTGTAGTAATAATAGACGAATTATCTGATTTGATACTTACAATGCGAAAAGAAATAGAATGTTATATACAACGTTTAGCACAAATGTCAAGAGCAGTTGGAATACATTTAATTCTCGCTACACAAAGACCTTCAGTTAATGTTATAACTGGTGTTATTAAAGCTAATTTCCCATCTAGATTATCACTGAAAACTACATCTAAAATTGATTCAAGAATAATTTTAGATACGCTTGGTGCTGAATCATTAATTGGAAATGGTGATATGTTATTTTTACCTACTGGCAAAACACAGCCTATACATCTTCAAGGAGTTTATATTTCATCGGCAGAAATAGATGATATTATATCATTTATAAATAATCAAAATTTTCCAAATTCATATAATGTAATTATTGAACATAATATGAAAAATAATTTTGATGATAATGAAAAAATAACAAAAGATTTGATTTTTTCTTTAAAACTTATAAATGAACGTAAACGAATATCTCAAGATTTACTGAGAGCGAATTTAGGCAGTTCTGCAAAAGCAACAAATATATTAAGTATTCTTGAAACAAAAGGCTTTGTATTTAAACCTAATGGTATGAATAAATGGTGTATAAATTTTGATAAGGTAAAAGCATTTTTATCAAAATTGTAAATAATAAATTTACTTTTTTAACGATAATTACTACAAATAATTTAAATATTTTTTAATAAAAATGAACTTAGCAAATAAACTTACTATAATAAGAATATGCATAATTCCATTTTATGTTTTATTTATTGAACTTAATACGTTTTATAGTAACGTATTTGCATTGATTCTTTTTTGTATTGCATCTGTAACTGATTTTTTTGATGGACATATAGCTAGAAAAAATAAAATTACTACATCATTAGGTATATTTTTAGATCCAATTGCTGATAAATTATTAATATCTGCAGCTTTTATATGTTTTGTTGGTATTCCAGTTCTTGGTATTGCATCTTGGATGGTTATTACGATTGTATCTAGAGAAATTTTAATTGTAGGTCTTCGTTCTTTTGCAGCTTATAAAAATATAATAGTCCCAGCTGAACAATTAGGAAAAATTAAAACTACTCTTCAAACTATTGTAATAGTAATAATTATGATGGTTTTAATATTAGATATATATCTAATAACACCTAATAATCATAAAGACATTATATTAGTATATATATTAAAAAAAATACCATTTTGGTTAACTCTTTTTACAACAATTTTTACATTCTTTTCTGGTATAAGTTATATATTAAAATATAAGAAAATATTACAATGAAAAGAATAATAGTGTTTTTTTCATCTGGATTTTATATAGGATATATAAAATTTGCTTCAGGTACATTTGGTAGTTTACTTGGCCTTTTGTTTTGGATTTTATTTGTACAGTGTAACACATATAGTTATCATTTTTTATATCTTGGAGGAATATTTATATTTTCTATTTTACTTTCTTATATAGCTGAAAAAGTTTATGATGTTAAAGATGATTGTAAAATAATCATAGATGAAATTTGTGGATTATGGTTTGCCTTAGCATTTTTACCAAAAAATTTTTATTTTTTGACTACAGGTTTTTTGGTTTTTAGGTTATTTGATATAACAAAACCTTTTTTTATAAAAACATCTCAAAAATTGAATGGAGGATTTGGAATAGTAATAGATGATGTGTTAGCAGGAATTTTAACAAATATAGTATTGCATTTTAGTAAAATAATATACTATAAATATAAGCAATTATTTTTTTAAAAAAATATATAAATAAGGGAATTTTAAAAATTATGTTAAAAATTCATAAAATAATATCCGGAAATTTAGAAGAAAATTGTTATGTGATTTATGATTCAAAAACTTTAAATTCAATGATTATAGATCCTGGAGAAAACGGTCACCAGATTATTTCAGAAATTAAAAAAAATGGATTCAAACCAGAAATTATTATTAATACTCATGGTCACTATGACCATATATTTTCTGATGATAAAATACGTTCTGAATTTAAAATCCCATTAGCCATACATAAAAATGAAACTTCAATGCTTTATGACACTTATAAAAATGGATCTAAAATATTTGGATCACCTTTAATTATTAAAAAACCCGATATTTTATTTGAATTTGAACAAAAAGTAAAATTATCTTTTGCAACTTTTAAAGTCATACATACTCCAGGCCATACAAAAGGCAGTATATGTTTACTGTTTAAAAACTTTTTAATTACGGGTGATACTATATTCGCTGGTACAATAGGTAGAACAGATCTGTATGATGGTAATAATGAAGAAATGATGAAATCTATTTTTAAATTAAAAATGATAAAACCATCTAATGTTGATATTTATCCTGGTCATGGACAAAAAACAAATTTATCAAACGAATTAAAATATAATGTATATTTAAAGTAATGAATAAAAAAATAAAAACACCTTACTATATTATTGATGAAAATAAATTGCTAAATAATCTCAAAAAAATAGAATATATAAAAACTAATAGTGGAGCTAAATTAGTTTTAGCGTTAAAATGTTTTTCTACACTTGCAGTTTTTGATTTAATGAGTAAATATATGGATGGTACAACAAGTAGTTCATTGTACGAAGCAAAACTTGGCTATGATTATTTCGGCAAAGAAACTCATGTGTTTAGTGTAGCATATTGTGAAAATGACATTGAAATATTAAAAAGTATTTGCAGTAAAATTATATTTAATTCTATCTCACAACTTAACATATTTTACAACAAAGTAAAACATGTTAAATTAGGTCTTAGAATAAATCCTGGTTTTGGTTTTTCACAATTTGATTTGGCTAATTCTACAAGAAAGTATTCTAGACTTGGTGTAACATCTGAAAATGAAATAATATCTGTTTTAAATAAAATAAGCGGAGTAATGTTTCATTATAACTGTGAAAATGACAATTTTAAAATTTTTGAATATATGTTTGATAAAATAATTGTGAAATATGAACAAATTTTCAAAAAAATTAAATGGGTTAGTTTTGGTGGTGGATTATATTTTACAAAAGAGAAATATCCATTAGATAAATTTTGTGAAAAACTAGAGAATTTTAGTAAAAAATATAATATTCAAGTTTATTTAGAACCTGGCGAATCATCAATTTTAAACATTGGTGAACTTGTGACAACTGTTTTAGATATTGTTAAAAATGTTAAAAATATTGCAATTGTTGATGCATCTATTGAGGCCCATATGCCTGATTTACTTATATATAGAACATCTGCAAAAATTGATGCAAAAAGTGGTAAAAATGAATATATTATTGCTGGAAATTCTTGCCTTGCAGGTGATATTTTTGGAAAATATAAATTATCACGTAAACTTAAAATTGGTAGTATAATACGTTTTATCGATGCTGCTGGATATACAATAGTTAAAAAAAATTGGTTCAATGGTGTTGCTATGCCATCAATTATTATTAAAAGACTTAACGGAAAAATAGAAATGGTAAGAAAATTTTCATATTATGATTTTTTAAAAAATTTATCATAAATAATATTTAGAGGTTTACAAAAAAAATGCAAAAAAACATACTTATTGTTGGGGCAGGTGGTGTATCACATGTTGCGTCTCATAAACTTGCACAAAATAATGATTTATTTAAGAATATTTATTTAGCTTCGCGTTCAATTGAAAATTGTAAACAAATATTACTTAGTATAGAACGTAAAAAAAATTATAAAAATCCTTCTAAAAAAATTACAATTATTGAGATTAATGCTTTTGATATAAAAAAAATGATAAAATTGATAAGAGACTTAAAGATTTCAATTACTATAAATTTAGCCTCTGCATTTTGTAATATGTCTATTTTGGAAGCCTGTATAGAAACAGGATCAGCTTATATAGATACAGCTATTCATGAGGATCCGGATAAAGTATGCGAAGATCCACCATGGTATGCAAATTACGAATGGAAACATAAAAATCGCTGTAAAAATAGTAGAATAACAGCAATTTTAGGTGTTGGATTTGATCCTGGTGTTGTAAATGCTTATGTAGCATATGCAAAAAATCATCTTTTAGATATTATAGATACAATAGACATAATGGATGTAAATGCTGGAAAACATGATAAGTATTTCGCTACAAATTTTGACCCAGAAATTAATTTCAGAGAATTTGCTAAAGTTTGGGTATGGATAAATAAACAGTGGGTATGTATACCTGTTCATTCAGAGAAAAAAATATATAACTTCCCTGTTATAGGTAATCATACTATATATTTAACAGGGCATGATGAAATTCATTCTCTTTCACAAAATATCGATGCAAACTCAATAAGGTTTTGGATGGGATTTAGTGATCATTATTTAAATTGTTTTAATGTACTTAAAAATACTGGATTATTATCAGAAAAGCCTATTAAAACTTCTGAGGGTATTGAAGTAATACCTTTAAAAGTTGTTAAAGCTTGTCTTCCAAATCCAAAAACTTTAGCTCCAACTTATAAAGGTGATACTTGTATAGGAGTTTTAATTGCAGGTAAAAAAAATTTTTATAACAAGCAATTTTTTATATACAATGTATCCAATCATGAAGCATGTTATAAAGAAGTTGAAGCACAGGCTATAAGTTATACAGCTGGTGTTCCTGCTGCAACTGCAGCAATTTTAATTGCCAAAGGTGTTTGGGATGTTAAAAAAATGGTAAATGTTGAAGAACTTTTTGTTGACCCATTTATTGATTTACTCGAAATATTAGGTATAAAAACAGAAATAATTAGTATTTGAATTATGTCCGATAATATATATTATGTTAAGTTGTGAAATATTTGTAAGCTTATAAATACAAAAATAACATTCATTTATTTGTTAATAATAAAAAAATACAAACATAATAAAGTTATTTATTATGTTTGTATTTTTTTATATTTAAAAACATGCATTTTATATTTAATATTAATATATTACTTTAAAAAAAATTAAACATATTTTCTCTTTATAAGAGTTTCTGCAATTTGTACAGCATTTAAAGCTGCACCTTTTAAAAGGTTATCAGATACAACCCATAAAACAAAAGCTCTGTTACTATTAATAGAAATATCAGATCTAATTCTTCCTACATATGTCACTTCTTTATTTTCTGAAAATATAGGCATAGGATATTTCTCATTTTTAGGGTCATCTAAAAGACAAACACCATTAGTTCTAGCTAATAATTCTTTTACTTTAGATAATGAAATAACTTTTTTTGTTTCAATCCATATACTTTCAGAATGCGAACGAAATACCGGGACCCTTACGCATGTAGCACTAATTCCTATTGAGTCATCATTTAAAATTTTTCTTGTTTCATTTTTTATTTTCATTTCTTCTTTTGTATATCCATTTTTAGTAAAAATATCTATTTGTGGTATTAAATTAAAAGCTATTTGATATTTAAATTTATCAAATTCAGTAATACATATATTTTTATTTTTAAGCCATATTTTGGTTTGTTTTATTAGTTCATTAATCCCTCTTTGACCAGCTCCTGATACAGACTGATATGTTGAAACGACAATTCTTTTTATACTTGCAAAATCATGTAATGGTTTTAAAACTAATACCATTTGAATTGTTGAACAATTTGGATTTGCAATAAGTTTTTTGTTTTTATTTAAAACATATTCATTTACCTCAGGAACTACAAGAGGAATATTCTTATCCATTCTCCATGCATTAGAATTATCTATAACAAAACTATTTTCTTTAATAAAAATAGGAATAAATTGTTTTGCTATTTTTGTTCCAGCACTAAAAATAGCAATATCTATTCCTTTTCCACTTTCTCTTGTGAGTAATTTAACTTTTATCTCCCTTGAATTAAATATTAATTTTTTACCAACGGAATTTTTTGAAGCAAAAAAATCAATCGATAAAATAGGAAAATTTCTTTTTTCAAGCAATTTTATTATTTCAAGTCCGACAGCACCAGTAGCACCAATAATAGCTATTTTATATTTTTTTTTATTCATAAAGTATTTTTTCAATTTTCGTATCTGGATAGAAATGTGATAAAATTTCATTGTAAATCATACCATTTTCTGCCATTTTTATTGCTCCACATTGGCACAAACCAACTTTATGTCCATATCCTTTTCCTTTAAAATAAACTTTATTATCATAAATTTCAACGGAATCAAAGTCATGACTTTTAATTCCGTCTGAATCTACAATAATCCTAAATTCATAAGAATTAATAATAAAACTCCCATCAGAATGTAATATTTCTAATGATTCAGTTGTCCCAAATTGAGTTTTATTATTAATTCTTATGTTTTCAATCTCACCAATAATAATATTATTTCTCATAAGTTTTTTTTTAATGAAATCTTTACTCATTACATGCATCCATTTTGTATGAGGATTATCATCACAAAACCCACACTTTACTCCTTTTAAATAATTAGGTACATCGTTTTTACATTTCCATATATATTTTGGACTATCTGTATGTCCACCACAATTTGCATGATAGACAGTTTCTGCAAGTTGTTCATTATATAATAGAACTTCATCCCGAGTATTACTTACAGCTTTATTGCTATCAATAGTTTCAACTTCTATTCCACCGTAAACCTGGCAATGGGTAGTAGAACATACATTAAATCCTTGCGATTGATGCTTGTTAAAATTAACAAATGCATAAGTTCTACTTATAATAGCCTGAACTTTAAGTGCTTCTATTCTTTTTGTCATACCCATTTCTTTTATTAAAACACCTTTAACATAATTATCTATATCTAAAACGTTAATAACATTTATTTTGTTAATTGATTTATATAATTCTAAATATCCTCTATACGGTTTACAATTTACACAAATAATATCTTCATCAGATATTATTTTAATAGGTAAATTAATAAAATGTTCAGCACCATTTTGATCAACTATTTTTACATCAGATTGCATATAAATAGCTTCTAAAATTATATCTTTGGAAAATTGTAATTTATTATTCATTGAATCCACTACAAAAAAAATACCTGAACTTCCAATTTTAACAGACGAAACGTTTATCATTATCCCAACTTTTATTGTCCTATAATACTGTTCTTTATTTAATGTATAACAAATATTATTGTTGTGTTGTTTAAATATTACAATTAATAATACAAAAATTATAAATTTTATATTTTTATAAAGTATATTTCTCATAATAAGAAATATTAATTAATTTTTCTAAAATGAAATGACTTATCAAGATGTTGATATCCCATTTTTGTTACAATTCTACCTCTTGGTGTTCTTAAAAGAAAACCTGATTGTATAAGATAAGGTTCATATACATCAGTTATTGTGTTTGGATCTTCAGATATTGCTACGGCTATAGTATCAATACCAACAGGCCCACCTTTAAATTTTTTTATTAAAATTGTAAGAATTAATCTATCCATTTTATCGAGACCCATAACATCAATTTCTAAAGCATCAAGTGCTTCTTTTGCCATTAGATATGTAATAATTTTATCACCCTTAACTTCTGCAAAATCCCTAACTCTTTTCAAAAGTCTGTTAACAATTCTAGGAGTACCCCTTGAACGCCTTGCAATTTCATTACTTGCTTGATCGTTTATTTTTATATTCATTATTAAAGCTGAACGATTAATTATATGCGTAAGATCATTTACATCATAAAAATCTAAATGTTCTATGATACCAAATCTATCTCTTAATGGATTTAATAGTAATCCAAACTTTGTTGTTGCTCCTATTAATGTAAAATGATGAATTGGCAGCCTAATTATTTTTGCAGAAGGTCCACGCCCTATCATAATGTCAAGTTTAAAATCTTCCATTACAGAATATAGTGATTCTGCTACAAGTCTATTTATTCTGTGTATCTCATCTATAAAAAAAACATCTCCTTCTGAAAGGTTTGTGAGTATTGAAGCTAAATCACCAACTTTTTCTAAAACAGGGCCAGATGTTACTTTTAGATTACATCCCATTTCTTTTGCAATTACATAAGAAAGAGTAGTTTTCCCGAGTCCTGGTGGAGAATATAACAAACAATGGTCTAAAGTTTCGTTTCTATTTTTTGCTGCTTCTATAAAAATTTTCAGATTATTTTTAAGTTTATTCTGACCTATAAAGTCATTAAAACTTTTTGGTCTTAAAAAATTTTCTATTTTATATTCATCATCAATTTTATCTACTTCTACAACTCTTTTTAATTCTTCCATTTTTTATAAATCCTGTAAAGATTTTTTTATTAAACATTCCAATGTAATATCTTTGTTGCACTCATAAATTTTATTTACTACTTGACGTACATGTAATGGCTTATATCCTAACGCAACAATCCCTTTTATGGCCTCTGAAATTTTTTCATTATTTACAACAACATCGTTGTTTATAATTTTATCTTCTTTTAAATTTACAATTAATATTTTATCTTTTAAAGCAGTAATAAGTCTATCTGCTGATTTTTTTGTGAAACCAAAATTTTCACTGAGCATTGTTTGATTATTTGTAATTATTGCTTTTTTAAAACTTAAAAATGATTTTGAAATTTTATCTATGTATTCCATAGATTTTTTAGCACCTATTCCAGGAACTTCATTCTTAACCAATATATACATTTCTTTTTCTTCTTTACTTAAAAATCCATAAAGTGATACAGTAAAGTTTTTGTTATACATACCAGCAATTGTTTCTATAGTATACATTTTAATAATACAACCGATATCAGGTAATCTTGCAAAAGTTGAAAGAGAAATAAAAACCAAATAACCAACTCCTTTTATATCAATAACAACATTGTTTGTTGATTTAGATTCAAGATATCCTTTTAAATATTCTATCATTTTAAATAAAATTATATTTTCATTATATTAGCATGACATATAGCTACTGCAAGTGCATCTGCAACATCATCTGGTTTTGGTATTTCTTCAAGTTTAAGAAAAACTTTTACCATACATTGTATTTGATTTTTACAAGCAGATCCATATCCAGTAAGTGCCATTTTAACAATTTTTGGATTATATTCAAACACTGAAATATCATTCATTGATGCAGTTAAAATTATCGCTCCTCTTGCTTGAGTAACTAATACAACATTTTTTAGATTCTTTAAAAAAAATAATTCTTCTATCGCTGCGACATGAGGTTTATATTTATTTATAATAAGTTGCAGTTCTATATTTATAATTTTTAGTCTTTCTGCAAGGGATTTGGATGATGTTGTTTTAATATATCCATATTTTACAGCACTAATTATTTTATTATATGAAGTATCAATTATCCCCCATCCAGTAAGTGAAATACCAGGGTCAATGCCAAGTATCCTCATTTATAAATTTGATTTTTTAGAATATTAAAATTTGTGTAAATATTTTTAGTATCACTATGATTTTTAAGTTCATCAATTAATTTTAATGTACATTTAATATATTGTTCATCTAAAGAAATATAAACACGAGGTACCATGACAACTTTGTCTGATACAATTAATATATTTTCTTTTTTAAAAATATTTTTAACATTTTCAAAATTTTCTAATCGTGTAATAATTTCATATGTATCACTATTTAATGAATTCTTAAAATCTTCTACGCCATTATCTATAGATAAATTCATTATACTTTCTTCATCTGCTGTAAATTTATTAATTATAATATAACCTTTTTTCTCAAACATCCAACTGACACATCCAGACGTCCCAATATTAGCATTATTACTTAAAAATATTCTTTTAAAATCATATGTTGTCCTGTTTTTATTATCGGTCTTTGCTTCTATTATTAAAGCAACTCCTCCTTGTCCATAACCTTCATAAATCATTTCTTGAAGATTAATTTCTGAAGTTATTTCATTGCTTTTTTGAATAATCCTTTTTATATTATCATATGGCATATTTGCTTTTTTTGCATATTCTATAGCTTTTCTTAATTTAGAGTTATTTTCAACTTCTTTACCTGATTCCTTAATTGCATTAATTATTTCCTTTACAATTCTTGCAAACGTTTTACTTTTTTTAATATCCATTTCAGATTTTTTATGTTTAATACTTGCCCATTTATTATGTCCAGACATAATTTCTCCAAATTCAACCATTATAAAAATAATAATTCTTAAAACACAAATATTAAAAAAGTAGCATAAAAAAAGTTTTCATATTTTATTTATTCTATAGATCATCTTAATATAACGTTAATATAATTATTTATAACTTCTACAAAACCATCTGTAACTGCAATTTCAGTTTTATTATTCAAAAAATTCATAATGATTTTTCCTATTTTCAATTTTGTTACAAAATTTACATGGTTTGGCAATACAACAACAACTCCAAATACCGTAGGAAAAGAAACTGATAACGGGTTACATTTAATAATTGATCCATGTGGTGATAAAATTTCTATTTCAAACATATTTTTTGAATAGGCTTTGTGCTTTTTTTGATGACTTCTTCTATAGCCCCAACCATATAAAAATTTTGTTCAGGTAAATTATCATACTTCCCATCAACAATACCTTTAAACCCATTTACAGTTTCTTCAACCGTAACATATCTTCCTTTAAGTCCAGTAAATGTTTCTGCAACAAACATAGGTTGTGTTAGAAATTTTTGTAATTTTCTAGCTCTTGAAACAATAATTTTATCTTCATCAGAAAGTTCATCCATACCGAGGATTGCAATTATATCTTGTAAATCTTTATATTTTTGTAAGATTTTTTTTACTGCTACTGTAGTATTGTAATGTTCTTTGCTAATTATATTAGGGTCTAAAAGTCGTGAAGATGATATAAGCGGATTGACAGCAGGATATAATCCTTGTTCCATAATAACTCTATCGAGCGTTAATACTGCATCTAAATGAGAAAAAATTGTGACTGGTGCTGGGTCAGTATAATCATCTGCTGGTACATAAACTGCTTGAACAGAAGTAATGGATCCTTTATTTGTTGATGTAATTCTTTCTTGTAAATCTCCCATATCCTTTGCAAGGTTAGGTTGATATCCAACAGCAGACGGCATTCTGCCTAATAGGACAGAGACTTCACTACCAGCTTGTGCAAACCTAAATATATTATCAATAAACAATAAAACATCTTCACATTTTTCATCTCTAAAATATTCAGACATAGTAAGAGCAGTAAGTACAACTCTCATTCTATTTCCTGGAGGCTCATTCATTTGCCCAAACACTAAGATAGTTTTATCCATAACTTTTGATTCTTTCATTTCGAGCCACAAATCTGCACCTTCTCTTGTTCTCTCTCCTACTCCAGCAAACACTGAATGTCCTTTATGAACTGCAGTAATATTTCTTATAAGTTCTTTTACTATTACAGTTTTACCAACTCCTGCACCACCAAATATACCAATTTTACCACCTTTCATAAAAGGAGAAATTAAATCGATAACTTTAATTCCAGTTTCAAGCATTTCTGGGACAGTCTTTTGATTTATGAACTTTGGAGGCATTTTATGTATGGATTGTTTGTCAACAGATTTGCTAATTTTGCCTAAACCATCAATAGTTTCACCTAAAACGTTAAATATCCTTCCAAGTGTTTTTTCTCCAACTGGAACTTTAATTGGAGAAAATGTCCTAATTGCTTTCATACCTCTTCTTAGTCCATTTGTTGTGCCCATAGCTATTGTTCTTATTTCAGAATTATGCATTTCTAATATTGTTTCAAGTATTAAATTTTCACCATTATCCTTTTTTAAAATTAAAGCTTCATAAATTTCAGGAACATTATCATGAAATTTTAAATCAACAACAACTCCTTGAATTCTTATAATAATTCCTTGAATATTTACATCTGACAAATTTTTTAACATTTTTAAAATTCCTGTCCATTTACTAGATCTAAAATTTCATTTGTAATTTTTTCCTGTCTAGATTTATTATAAATATTAGTCAAATATATTAATATATCATTTGCATTATCTTTCGCAGTTTTCATAGCAATCATCCTTGCAGCTTGTTCTGAAGTATATGCATTCACTAATGCATTATAAAATCCAACATTCAAATAAAATGGTAGCAAATTTTGAAGAATAAATTGAAAATTTGGTTCAAAAATATAGTTCACAGTACTTTTGAATTCACTAGATTTAACTGAAAAAATTTCTTCAATAACAGATTTCTGAACAAATACATTAATAAATTTAGTATATATCATGCATATTTTGTTAACTTTTTTTGTAATAAAAAATTTATTTGCTATATTAATCATAGTTCCAATCTCAGTATATTTTGGTAAAACTGTTGGCATATCAAATGACATTAATACATTATGGCCGTATTTTATAATATCTTTCATTATTTTTCTTCCTATGATTATAACATAATCATTTGATTTTAAGTATGAATTTACTTTTTTGATTAAGTTCATTATAAGATTTCCAACAAGTCCTCTATCTGGAGATATAATATAAACTAAACGTTTATACTCGCAGTTTTCATTATATAAACTTCTATTAAATATTACTCTATAAACAATATCTTTAACTTTATTAGCGTATAGACCATATCTTTTCACAATTTCTTGAGATTTATGGATTTTAGACACAGATATCATCTCAATGGCTTTTGCTATTTTTGATACACTATTTGATGTTTTTATTCTTCTTTTAAGATATTGCAAATTTTTCATATCAACTTATTCATTTTCATTATAATTATTTATATTTTTAAACTCATTTATTTCATTTTCAAGTTCATCTCTTAAAGAGGCGTCTATATTTTTACATATTGAAAGTTTTTTTAAAGTATCAGGATACATTTGAGCTATATATTTTATCATATGCTGCTCAACTTCAAAAATTTTTTCAATGTTTACTTTATCAAAAAAACCGTTTGTTACAGCAAATATCGATAATATTTCTGAAATTTCATCATACGTTTTATATTGATACTGTTTTAAAATTTCAATAATTCTTTTACCTCTTTCAAGTTTTTTTAATGTATATTCATCTAAATCGCTACCAAATTGCGTAAAAGCTTGTAATTCTCTAAACTGCGAAAGTTCTAATCTAACAGAACCAGCCAATTGTTTCATTAATTCAGTTTGTGCTGCTCCACCTACGCGTGAAACAGAAAGTCCAATATTAATTGCCGGTCTTATACCTAAATGAAATAAATCAGATTCAAGATATATTTGTCCATCGGTAATTGAAATTATATTTGTTGGTATATAAGCTGATAAATCATTACTTTGTGTTTCAATAATTGGAATTGCAGTAATTGATCCATTACATTTGGTAGTGGAGACTTTTGCAGCTCTCTCCAAAAGTCTTGAATGTAAATAGAATATATCACCTGGATATGCTTCACGACCTGCAGGCCTTTTTATTAAGAGAGAAATTTGTCTATAAGCCCACGCATGTTTTGTTAAATCGTCATAAATAACTAGTACATCTTCGCCTTGATTCATAAAATATTCAGCAATTGTACATGCTACAAAAGGAGCTATATATTGCATAGATGCAAGTGATGAAGCTGTAGCTGCAACAATAATACTATAATCCAAAGCACCTTCTTTTTTTAATTTATCAACAATTGAAGCTAAACTAGATTGTTTTTGACCTATAGAACAATATATGCATATAACTCTTTTTAATTTCATATCACACTTTTGTTGATTTAGTATAGTATCAATAGCTATAGCTGTTTTACCAGTTGCTCTATCGCCTATTATGAGTTCTCTTTGTCCTCTACCTATTGGAAGCAATACATCAATTGCTTTTATTCCAGTTTTTAATGGCGTATCTATAGGACATCTTTGAGTAATATCAGAAGCATCATTTTCTACTGAATAATAAACAGGATTTATGTGTTTTAATTCATATCCATCTATTGGTTCACCCAAAGCATCAACAACTCTTCCAATAAATTGATTTGAAATAGCAATATCTATAGCCTTTCCAGTAGAAACTAATTTCATCCCCCTAACTAAATGACCAGAATTTTTAAGAATTACTATTGAGACAAAATCTTCATCAATATTTAAAACAAAACCTGATGAACCATCATCAAATTCTATTTTATCATAATATCCAACGTTTGAAAGTCCAGAAGCTATAACTATTTCATCGCCAACCGTTTCAATAATACCAAAATTTGTAATCTCTGATGTGTGTATAGAATATAATTCTTTTTTAATTTTTCTTATTATTTCTTCTGGTTTCATATTTATAATCTCTTTCTTAGAGTATCAAACATTTTCTTAATTGTACCTGAAACACTATAATCTAAAATAAAATCTTCATATTCAATATACATACCACAAATAATATTTTTATCATCACGATTAAACATAATCGTTTTATTTTTGAATAAATTAATTATTATTTCTTTTTTAATTTCACTAAATTCCCCAGCAAAATTTATTAAAACTTTTTTGTTTTTAATTTCTTTTGCCAAAAAAAACATTAAAAGTTTAAGATCTTTTTTTGAAAAATTCATAGAAATCCACAAAAAATCTTCATCTGATAAATGGTCATATTTTACAATAGATTTTGCAAGTTCTTTAATTTGGAATATTTGTTTTTTTTTCATCATTTATTTTTTTTATCACACGTGACAGTAATTTTTGTTTTTCATCGTCATCAAAAAAATTAGAAAGAATTTTTTTGATGACTATATTTGCAATATCTAAAGACATTTTACTTATCTGTTTACTTGCAATTTCAAATTCAATAGAAGCCTTACGTTTAGCATCACTTAAAATTTGATCTGACAATTGTTTCGTTTGCATAATTGATTTTTGTTTGATTTTTTCAAGTGAAATACTAGTAGATGCTATCATTTTGTCAGCAACTTGCTTCGCATTCATAAGTATTATTTTTTTTTCTTCATTTGCTTTTGTTAAAGTTATTTTTATATGTTCTGTATCATATAGTAATTTTTTGATTTTATATTTTCTTTCATCTAGTATTTTTTTTAAAGGAAAGTATAAAAATTTTTTAAGAATAAAAACAACAATCAAAAAATTGATAAGTTGGAACAAAAATAACCTTATATCAAATCCAAATTTATTTCCAATTTCCATTTCTTTTTTTTACTTGTTCCTTTATTAAAATGCTAAAATAAGAGAGTAAATTGCAATTGCTTCTGCAAATGCCATTGCAATAAGCATATTAATCATTATTTTTCCTGCAGCTTCTGGATTACGACCTATAGCTTCAACAGATTTTGCTCCAATATATCCAATTGCTAAAGCCGGTGCAATACCACCAATTGCTATAATAATTCCACCTCGCAAAATCATGTGTATATCCTCCTCTTTATAGCTAATTTCTTGTAGATTAATGTAATTTTTCAGTCATTATATGCATAAATGTTATTGTAAGCATTGAAAAAACTAATGCTTGAACAATTGCAACTATAATCTCTAAAATTATAAATGGAACCGGTAAACATAATGAATACAAATTATAAATAGTTGATATAACTTTTTCGCCTGCAAAAATGTTTCCAAACAGACGAAACGAAAATGAAATAACTTTTGAAAATTCATTCATTAATTCTAAAAAACCAACTGACAAAAAAATTGGAAACATTTTTAATGTTATGAATTTTTTAAAATATTCTTTAATACCAATATATTGTATACTAACAAAGTGAGTTGCAATTATTGAAATAACTGCAAGTGCACAAGTAAAGTTTAGATCGCTTGTAGCAACTCTTAATAATGATAACTCAGTATGTTTAAAAGATATTGTATTACAGAATTTTATAGAATCAAATCCAGGTAAATTTACCAATAAATTTGAAATTACTATAAATAAAAAAAATGACACTCCCCAATGATATATAAAATAACTTTTTTCTCCTGCAATAGTTTCTGTAATTTCTTTAAAATAATCAATAATAGCTTCAATGATATTTTGAATATTATTTGGATTAAAACAAATTTTTCTATTTACAATAATAACCATTATAATAATAACAATATCTGTTAATACTGTTGCTATAATAGTATTTGTTACTGGAAAACAAAAAATAGAAAATAAAATATCTGGATGTAATTGCATAATTATTTATATATTAACTTTTACAAAAAAATATATCAATTCTTTTTATAGTATACAGCATACTATAAATAGAATAACACCAAAATATTATATTAAAAAAACAAATATTATTCACATTACGTAAAGCCGATGAGAGGATTCGAACCCCTGACACATTGCTTACGAAGCAATTGCTCTACCAACTGAGCTACACCGGCATACATAAAAACATGCTGAGGGACAGAATCGAACTGTCGACACCAGGTTTTTCAGACCTGTGCTCTACCAACTGAGCTACCTCAGCATACAAAATATAACTAAGTTTTACACTTATTTTTAATGTTCTTGTTTTTTACTTTCATAAACATTACATTTATTTTCTGCAAAATCTTCATCTAAATCATTAACTGTTTCAACTATTTCTTTTATAATTTTCTTTATATTAAATCTTATTTCTTTACCAGCTTTTGGAGCATATAATATGCCAAATGTTAATCCAAATAAACCACCTAAAACAAACGCAATAAAACTTTCCTTAGTATTGTTACTCATCTATTTTATCTCCATATTATAATATATAATTCATAAGTTTTTATTTTTTTTTTTTGTTATAAAATTATTGAATAAAAGAACAATCATTGAAGCAAAAGAATGCAATAACTTTTTATATACGAATTTGATATTATTTGAGGCTTGATTGATGAGATCTAATTCAAAACTAATTTTACGTAAAACTAATTCGAACTCCCTTATTACATTTTTTAATTTAAAAGATATAATTATGCAAATAAATAATAAAAATACAAAAAAAACAGTTGCTGAAATAATCATAACAATTAATATTATATCAATAAACTTCATAACAATTATATTTTAATAAAAACTTAAAAATATGTCAATTAATTGTTATACAAAAAAAACCATAATTCAAAAAATACAACGATTAATATCTTATATATTTTTTAATATCATTTAGTATTAATTTTTGGGGATAAATAAATGTATTTTTAGATATTTTTTTATTAATATTTTTCTTTTTAAACATATATATAATTTCACTTAAATGTTTTTTATTAAGATCTTTTTCGTTAATTATTATTATTTTATTATTTTTTTCTATTTGTTTTGCATTCCAATATTGATGATTATCTGTAGCATAAGAATATGGTACGAGAATAGCCGATTTATTTAAGGCTAATAACTCAAAAACAGTACCTGCACCTGCTCTGCATATTACAATGTCACTTGCAGCATAAGCATATGAAATATTATGCATATATCTAAATAATTTATAATTACTATTTTCAAAACCACGTATTTGTTTTTTTATGAATATATAATCATTAAATCCCGATATGTGTAAAATTTGAATTTTAACATTCTTATATATTAAATCCAACAAAGTTTCGCAAATAATTTTATTAAAATTAAAAGATCCAAGACTTCCACCAAAAACTAAAATTGTAAAAATTCTTTTTTTTAGATTTAATTTTTTTATAGACTGTTTTTTTGATGTCATTAAAATATTTTTTCTTATTGGATAACCAAAAATAAAAACATTTTTATTTTTAAAATATTCTTTTGAACATGAAAAACTTAAAAAAATTCTATCTGATATTTTACTTAAAAATATATTTGCTTTTCCTGGAATTGCATTTTGTTCATGTATAAATATAGTTTTTTTTAATATTTTAGCAGCTACTACAACAGGAACAGAAATACATCCACCAGTACCAATTATGGCTAAAGGTTTTAAAATTAACATTTGTTTTAGAGATTTTAAAAAAACAAATGTTAATTTAATAAAAAATAAAACAAATAAAAGAGAAAATTTTTTAGGAATATTTATTATATCAAATGTAATATATTTAAAGTTACTTATTTTCAAAATTTCTTTAGAAATTAAATTATTATTTATAAAAAAAATTACATTATATCCTACAGATATTAATTCTTCTGCTAAAACTACGGCTGGATAAATATGTCCTCCAGTACCCCCAGCCACCATTATTATATATTTTTGAGAATTTTTCATTTTAAATATTATTATTATTTTTTAGTGTATTGTGATAAATTAATTAATATACCTGTAATCATCATATTTGTAACAATAGATGTTCCACCAAAAGATATAAAAGGTAATGTAAGTCCTTTGGTTGGTAAAATTCCAATAGTTACAGATATATTTATAATAGCTTGAAAAACAATTATAAAAGTTATTCCTAAACATAAATACTTTAAAAAAATATCAGGCGTAGATTTACTTATTTTTATACCTTTTAAAAAAAAATAAACAAAAAATAAAAGAACCAAATTTACACCTATAAACCCTAATTCTTCGCCAATAACAGAAAAAATAAAATCAGTATGAGATTCAGGAATATACATAAATTTCATTTCACTTTTTCCAAGACCTTTTCCAAAAAAACCGCCAGATCCAACAGCATTTATTGATTGTTTTATTTGATATGAAGAAAGATTAATATTTATAAAAGATAAAAAAAAATTTTTAAATCTTATTAATCTATATGGTTTTCTTATTGTTTCTTCCATTATTAGTAAAATTACAAATATAGATACTAATAACATTTTTCTTTTATTTACACCAACATAAAACATCATTGCAAAACACGTTATTAATATTAAAATAGGAGTACCTAAATCAGGTTCCATTATAATTGGTATAAGAATTAAAAAAACTTCAATCATTAAAACTGTAAAAGTTTTTTTACTTTTTAATATAGCTTTTCCTTTAGATATAAAATTAGACATAATTAAGACTACTGAAATTTTTGCAAACTCTGATGGTTGAATTGTAAAAAATATCATATTTAACCATCTTTTTGAACCAGATTGAGAAACACCAATAAATAAAACACAAATAACTAAAATTAAGGATAACAAATAAATAAATTTAATGTTTTTTTTGTAAAACTTACAATCAATTAAAAAACTTGTTATAAACATTGCAACAAAACCTATGATAATACAGAAAATTTGTTTTATAAAAAACTTATAAGGTTTATTCCATTTTATATAAGCCATTATGTTACTTGATGAAAATACCATAAACGATCCAAATATTATAAACAAACAAATTATTAATATAAATGTACAATCATATTTTTTGAAATTGATTTTGACATTTAAATTGCATAATTTTTTCATTTATTAATAATTACAATTTATTAACAAGTTGTTTAAAAAATATTCCACGTTCTTCAAAATTTCTAAATTGATCAAAAGAAGCGCAAGCAGGAGAAAGTAATACCACATCTCCTTTTTTTGCAATTTTATATATTTTATTTATAGCGTTTTCCATGGTTTTACAATTAAATAAAACAGTTGTCCCAATCAAGTCTTTTCGGATCTTATTACTTGATGCACCTATAAGAAAAACAAATTTAACTCTTTTTTTTACAATATTTTTTAATGTATTAAATGAAGAATACTTATCACTTCCTCCCATAATGAGTAAAATATTATGTTTAAATGATTTCACTGCAACTTTAGTTGAATCAACATTTGTTGATTTTGAATCATTATAATAACTAACACCATTCAAAATTCTTACAAATTCTATTCTATGTTCAAGACATTCATAATTAGAAATAACTTTTTCAATACTTTTTGGTTTTATTCCTCCAACAACATGAGCTGTTGCAACAGCTGCCAAAATATTATCTATATTATGCCTACCAAGTATATTAATTGTAGGTTTTATAACAATATGCTTATCATCAATTTTAATAATTATATTCCCATTATTATAGAATACACCTTGTTTTAAAGTATGTTTACTAAAAAAAATCTTTTTTGTTTTAATTTCAGGAATTATTTTTCTACAAATTCTATTATCATAATTTATTATTGTAAAATCATTATGTTTTTGATTAATAAAGACTTTTTTCTTTGCATCAATATACAACTTCATATTTTTATGATGTTCGAAATGATCAGGTGTAATATTTAATAATACAGATACATTGGGTTTAAATTGTGGAGTATCTTCAAGTTGATAACTTGAAACTTCAATTATAATATAAGTCTCTTTTGTTACTTTAAATACATCATTTGCTAATGGTGATCCAATATTTCCTGAAACTATTAAATTTTTATAAGTAGACATCATAATTTTTGAAACTAAATCTGTTGTTGTGGTTTTGCCATTTGTTCCAGTAATAGCAATGATTTTTTTGTAATTTAAATTTTTAAGAAAATCAAGAGAAAAAGCAAGTTCACTAATGATTTTTATTTTTTTTTCACGTGCTTTTTTTAAAATAGGAATATTTGAATCAATACCAGGACTTTTTATAATTATATCCGAATTTAAAATTTTATTTGAATGCTCACCTATTTCTACTTCAATCTTTTGATTTAATCCATTTGCTTCTATTTTTTTACTATTATCGCTTACAAAAACGTTATATCCAAGCTTAACAGCAAGATTAGCAACAGCTATGCCACTTTTACCAATACCCAAAACGCAAATATTTTTCGATTTCATTTGTTCCATAAAACAAATAATATAAATGAAAATACAGAAAAAATAATACCCATTATCCAAAATCTAATTGTGATTTTAGTTTCAGACAAACCACTCATTTCAAAATGATGATGTATTGGTGCCATTTTAAACATTCTATTACCTGTTAATTTATAATAAAATATTTGAATTATAACTGAAAGAGTTTCAATAACAAATATACCACTTAAACAGAAAAAAACAAATTCTTGTTTTATAAATACTGATACCATTCCTAAAATACCACCTAAAAACAAACTTCCAGTATCACCCATAAAAATTTCAGCTGGATGAAAATTATACCATAAAAACCCTAAACTCGCTCCAATAACAGCAAATAAAAAAACTGCTATTTCTTCAGCACCTAAAACATTAATTACTTTAAAATAACTAGCTATTTTAGAACATCCAACAAAATACGATAAAATTGCTAGTGTAAACGCAACAATAATTATATTCCCTATAACAAGTCCATCCAATCCGTCTGTTAAATTAACAGCATTAGAACTACTAACAATTATAATAACTATAAATAAAGCATATATATAAGAAAAATATACAGTATTTATTGATATTATAAATTCTTGATTTGCAGAAAAAACATATAAATATATAGTTACAAATGCAGCAAAAATTGTTTGGCCGACAATTTTTTTTTTTACAGAAAGTCCTGTTGACTTTTTTTTTTAAATTTCAAATAATCATCATAAAAGCCTAATAATCCAAAACAAACAGTACCAATTATGAGGCATATAATAAATTTATTATTTAATTTTGTCCATAAAAAAACTGATATTATAACAGCTAATAATATTACTACACCTCCCATAGTTGGTGTCCCATTTTTAATTAAATGTGTTGAAGGTCCATCAATTCTTATAGTTTGTATAACATTAAATTTATTTAATTTCTTTATAATATATGGACATACTACAAAGCAAACCAAAAAACTTATTAATGCAGCTCCAATCGCCCTAAAAATTGGTTGCTGTAAAATACTAAATAAATATGATGAAGAAGTATTGTTAAAATAATTAAAAATATAATATAGCATTGTAATTTACTTCCTTTTTTCTAAGAAATTATAAAATTTAAAAAAAATATCTTCCAATTTTAATTTTCGTGAAGCCTTAAATAAAAATACGGAATTATTATCTACATTTAATTGCATAAGATTTTTTAAAATATCAGATTTGTTTTTTGAAAAGAAAACATTTTTATTTATAGACTTTTTTGTATTAAAACTCATTTCACCTAAAAGATTTACTGAATTTATCTTTTGATTATTAATAAATTGTCCTAATTCATAGTGGTATTTTTTTGATTTATCACCAAGTTCGAGCATATCACCAATAATAATATTTATTTTTTTATCAATATATAATTCTGCAACAGCTTCTATTGATTTTTTCACTGATGATGGATTTGCATTATAAGCATCATTAATTAAAATAATGCCATCATGTGTTATAACTGTTTCCATTCGCATTTTAGGAGGTTTAAAATTTTCAATACCTATTTTTATATCGTTAAGTGAAAATCCTAACACAATAGCACAAGATGCAGCAGCTAAAGCATTTGAAACATTAAATATACCATTCATTGGTATTGTAATGCTTATAGATTCTTTTTTAAAAAAAAGTTTAAATATTGTTCTGTCTTGATAAAATAAAATATTCCTAGCGTAAACATCCGCATGTGCTTTTAAAGCAAATGTAACAATTTTATAACCACTTGCTTTTAATTTTGGTATAGTTTTTAAAAGGTTATCGTCGTTATTAATAATAATATAACCATCCTTTTTTACATTTTTAAATAATTCTATTTTTTCATTAAATACATTATTAAGGGACCAAAAATATTCTAAATGTGACAATCCTATATTTGTAATAACTCCAAAATCTGGTTTTGCAATATCGGATAATGTTGAAATTTCTCCACATGATGAGGTTCCAATTTCAAAAACAGCATATTTAACATTTGTAGTTAAGTCAAATATTGAAAGAGGAAGTCCTATTTTATTATTAAAACTGTGTTTACTGTAAACAATTTTGCCTTTAATACTTAAAATAGATGCTAATATTTCTTTTGTAGTGGTTTTACCATTAGATCCACTAATGCAAATTATTTTTGTTTTTGTAAATTTTTCTCTATATACTTTAGCTAATTTCCCAATAGCACAAACAGTATTGTCAGTTCTAATTAATGGAAAAGTTTTAGCAATTGATTTATTCTTTATTAAATCAATATTATTTGAATACACTACTGCTCTTGCTCCTCTGCTAATTGCTTCATCTATAAAATTATGTCCGTTATAGCGTTTCCCATGTATAGCAAAATATACTTCACCCTTTTTTATTGTTTTTGAATTAATAGAAACACCATTTATTAAAACATTTATATCACCCGTAACAAAATCAGCTTTTATAGCATGTATCAATTCTTTAAGATGAAAAACTTCCACAACAAATCTCCAAAAATTTACATTTTTAGTTTTTATTATATTTTAAATAAACATATTTTTTAACTATTGAAATATCACTAAAATATATATATTCTCTACCTATAACTTGATATGTTTCGTGACCTTTTCCTGCAATTAAAACAACATCACCTTTAGATGCCATTGTAATTGCTTCTTTTATTGCCATCTCTCTATCAACTACAACTTTGTACTTTTTCTTATGTTCTTTTTTTATACCTATTTCAATATCTAAAATTATTTTCCTTGGATCTTCTTCTCTTGAATTATCAGATGTTATAAAAACAAAATCACTCATTTTAGTTGCTATTTTCCCCATCAATGGTCTTTTTGTTTTATCTCTATTTCCACCACATCCAAATACAGTAACAATTTTTTTATATTTTATTTCTTTTAAAGTATACAAAACATTTTCTAAAGCATCTTTAGTATGAGCATAATCCACAAATATATCAAAATCTAGATATTCCATGCTAATTTTTTCACATCTTCCTGGAATTTGTCCTAAATTATCAAAACCTTGAGCAATTTTATTTAACGGAATACCACTACATATAGCTGCAGCAGAAGCAGCTAAAGCATTGGATATATTATATAGTCCAATACAGTTTTTTAAAACTATTTTTATTTCCTTATGTCCATAAACCAAATTGAATTTGCTATAAGTATTTGATATTTTAATATTTTTTGCTAAAAAATCAACAACATTGTTTGCAATAATAGAATAAAGTTTAATTTTTGCATTAATATTTTCACATAAGAGTTTTTTTCCGTATTTATCATCAAAATTGATGATAGCATATTTTTTATTATCCATCATATTTTTATGACCTTTAAACATAGTAGATTTGACTTTATAGTAATTTTTAATATTTTTATGAAAGTCTAAATGATCAGATGTTAAATTCGTAAAAATAGCAATATTAAAATTTATTCCATAAACTCTATTTAATCTCAACGCGTGCGAAGAAACTTCCATAATAAGATGCTTTATACCTCTATCAACAATTTGTCTCATAATACTATATAAATCTAACGATAAAGGAGTTGTGTTAATTGCTTTTAAAATTTTTCCTTTATATCTATAATTAATGGTTCCAATAACACAACATTCAATACCTACATTAAGAAATATACTTTCAATCATATATGTAACTGTAGTTTTACCATTAGTACCTGTTACGCCAATAATATTTAATTTTTTATCAGGATAATTGTAAAATTTGGCACAAAAAACAGACATAAAACAAAAAATATCTTTAACTATAATTTGAACAACATGTGACACATCACATTTTAATGTCGTAATAATAACAGATGCTCCATTATTTATTGCTTCATTAATATATTTTGCACCATTAGTAATATATCCAGGAAGCGCAAAGAAAGCACAATTTTTACTGACTGTCTTGGAAGTATATGATACATTAGATATGTCGATATTTCTGTATCCTATAACAATCATT
The DNA here is from genome assembly GCA_031273925.1 of Endomicrobium sp. Classification (GTDB taxonomy): domain Bacteria; phylum Elusimicrobiota; class Endomicrobiia; order Endomicrobiales; family Endomicrobiaceae; genus Endomicrobiellum. Next base: position 153,335 of record JAISQW010000001.1, read on the forward strand.
TTAAAATTATTAATTTTATCACAGTTCAAAATATCATACAATTTCATATTTATCTTTTTTAATCCCTAAATATTCCGCAGTTCTTTTAGCAATATTTGCAAAAACAGGAGCAGCAACAGCAGCTGCATAGTAATTATTACTTTTTGGTTCATCAATAATAACAAGTATGACAAGTTTAGGATTTATTACTGGTAACATACCACAAAACGAAACTGTGTAAAATTTAGTAGAATAAGATTTTGTTTTATGATCAAATTTTTGTGCTGTACCTGTTTTACCAGCAACACTATATCCATTAACTTTAGCATTTTTACCAGTTCCTGATTCTACAACATTTCTTAAAAGTTTTTTTATTATTTGTGCTGTTTCATAAGAAACAACTCTTTTCCCTAATTTTTGATTATCTAGAATATTAAAAGTTATTTTATTATTTACTTTTCTTATTTCTTGTACTACATACGGTTTTTTAAATACTCCGTCATTTGCAATAATAGAAAAAGCACTTAGCATTTGTATTGGCGTTACAGCAATACCTTGTCCAAATGAAATTGTTGGTAATGTTAAATGATTCCAATATTTTAAATTCATTAAAATACCTTTTGATTCTCCAATTAAATCTATGCCAGTTAAAGAATGAAAACCAAATTTTTTTATATAATCGTAAAATTCTTTTTTTACTAATTTCTGTGCAATTTTGATAATACCTATGTTTGATGATATTTCCATAATTTTACTTAAAGAAACTGTTCCATTGATCTTATGATTATCTCTTATAATATGTCCACCAAGTTTTAATTTACCATTTTCTAAATAAAAACTATCTGAACATTTTATCTTTCCCATATCCAAAGCTGCTGCTATTGTGACAATTTTAAAAGTTGACCCTGGTTCATATACATCACTGATTGCAGAATTTCTTAAAATTTTTAGATTTTTAATCCTATTTGAAAAATCAAAATCTGGAAGCGATACCATAGCAAGTATTCCACCATTTTTTGGATTTTGAATTATGCATATTGCTTTTTTTGCATTATATTTATCAAAAGCTTTTCTTAATTCTTGTTCAGCTATAAATTGTATATTTCTGTCTATACTAAGTATAACATTTTGTCCACACATTTTAGATTGATCAACAAGTTTATCTTGCATTATTATATGGCCATATCCATCTCTATACATTCTAGTCACAATTTTACTACCTAAAAGATACTTATTATATTTTTTTTCTATTCCTTCGAGACCATTACCACAACAATCTGTTATACCTAAAATATGTGTAAGAAATTTACCTTCAGGATGATGTCTCGTATATCGTACATCAAAACCAACACCTTCCAATTTTTGACTTCTTATTTTATTAGCAATATCTATATTTACATTATAAGCTATTGGAATATAAGATTTTTCTTTAAATTCAGTTATTTTTTGTTCTTTAATTTTTATACCATATTTAAATAAAATCATTTTTATTTTATTCAAATCCTTAATTATTTTTGAATCAAGAAAAATAATATATTGTTTTACACTTGTAGCAAGAATATTTCCTTTTATATCTAAAATATCGCCTCGTTTTGAATTTTCAATATTATTTTTAGTTACCATTTTTTTTACAACACGATCAATTTTAACATGAAGAATAATTTGTAAATACATAAGTTTGATAAATAAAATAAAAAAGAAAATTAATACAATAAAAATCAATAAACTATCTCTATCACTATATTTTTTCATTAACTAAAAACTTCAATTAAGATAAACCACATTATTTCCATCAGGACGCATTAATCCATTTCTATCAGCAATTGAGTACATTTTTTCAAGTGCAAGTAAAGAATTAATTTTTAATTTTAAAAGATCATTTTCAATACTAATTTTATTATATTTTGTTTGTAAATTACTAACTTTATAAGCAAATCTTATTGAAGTATTTTGTTGCCATAGATAAATAAATATACTTAAAATTATTAATATAATTAATAAGAAATATTTATACATTATTTTCTACTGCTCTAATTTTTGCACTTCTACTTTTTGGGTTATTTATTTTCTCTTTTTGTGTTGCTGTAACAACTTTTTTCGTAAGCAATTTATATATTCCATTAGTAAAATTTTGCTTAAAATTATTTTTAACAATTCTATCTTCTAAAGAATGAAAAGTCATTATTACTACTCTAGCTTTTGTATTTAGTAATCTTGGAATTGTCGATAATAAAATTTCTAAATTATTAAGTTCATCATTAATAAATATTCTTAAAGCCTGAAAAACTTTCGTTGAGGGATTTATTTTTTTAGTATCATATTTTTTTACAGAACAAATTATTGATCGTAATTGGATTGCAGTACTTATTTTTCTTTTTTTTCTATATATAACAATTGCGTTTGCAATTTGTCTTGATTTATATTCCTCACCATACTGATAAAAAATATTAGCTAGATCTTTACTAGAATAAGAATTAACAACATCCATAGCATTAATTTTTACCCTTTGATCCATCCTCATATCAAGCGTATTTGAATTAAAAGAAAATCCTCTACTTAAATCATTGAACTGTTTTGAAGAAACACCTACATCTGCAAAAATACCATTAACTTTATTTATTTTAAGAGCTGCTAAACTCTTTTCTATATTTTTAAAATTATCTCTTATAAATATTATTCTTTTTTTGTCATTTTTTTTTTCAAAAAAAAAGTTATTATAAGCATCTTCATCCCAGTCAAAAGCAATTATTTTTATATTTTTGAATTTATTAAGCAAATAAAAACTATGTCCACCTCCTCCAAAAGTACAATCAACATATATACCATAAGGTTTATTAATTAAAAATTGTGATATTTCATAAGACATAACAGGAATATGATACATGTTAATCATTAATTGAATTTATCATATAAATAAAAAGACGGTCTATACACCGAATTCTGTCTTTTAAATTATAAAAGTGCAATCATTTCTCTGTTGTTAAAATTACTCTTAACAATCTAGCGGTTTATATTTCAACCTTGCTTTTCGGTAAGGATTTAGCCGTTTCATATTCTGTATTACTACAAAACTTACCCTTCTTAAAAAGAAGGGTACTTTTCCGTTTCCGGAAAAAGCGTCTCTGATCGCACCTCTATTCTCACGAATGACAGGAATTACCTGCTACCGTTTACTGTTTATTGTACAAACAACTTCACACAATTAACAGTCAAAGTTCGGACTTTCCTCTTTATGACTTTCAACATAAAGCGATTGCACGACCGTCTTTCATAAAAAGTTATTTAGATAGTATTCCCCATTAATAATATTCTAGAACAATTGTCACAAAACACAAGTGTATGTGCTTTTTTAATTTTATTAATCAATTGTGGTCTTAACATTATTCCACATACACTACAACTTTCTTTATAAACAAGTGACACACCTAACCCGTTACAACATGTTGACAATCTTTCATACTCTAAAAATACTAAACTATTAATCATTAACTTATATATTTCTCTTTCTTTTTTTATTACAGAAATTTCTTTTTTAAGTAAATCAGCGCTGATTTCGATTTTTTCTGTTTCCTTTTGTGTTTGTTCTTTAAATTGTAGCAACTCTTTTTCTTTTTTTTTGATTAAACAAACATTTTTGTCAATAGCATCCATAAGCTTTATAAGCTCATCTTCTATAACATCCTTATCATCTTTTGCTTTTTCTATTTCTATAACTAACGTTTTATACATCACGTTTGATTTAACAACATTCAGCTCTGTTAAATATTTCTTTATTGTATTTTCTTTTAAAGCAAGTAATGATTCTTTTTCCTTTCTTAAAAAAATTAATTTATTATTATTATTTTTTTCAATATCTATTTTCTTTTTTTTATCTTCCAAAACTTTATTTACTTCTTTAAGTATATTTGGTATGTGATTAATCTTTTCATTTATATTTTTAATTTTTATATCACATATTTGCAATTTATACAAAATCTCTAAATCTTTTTTTAAATATTTTATTTCATTCACATTCGCCTCATTATTTTTTTTAAAAAAAAACAATAAATAAAACAAATTATGGGTAGTGTAGGATTTGAACCTACGACAATTCGTATGTGATACGAACACTCTGCCAACTGAGTTAACTACCCTTTCTTCACAATAACTATTACATAATGGGCCTGGCAGGATTTGAACCTGCGACCACTCGATTATGAGTCGAGCGCTCTAACCAACTGAGCTACAGGCCCATCATAGCTTGTTATCTTTTGCATAATTAAAATTACACTGAACGATCATATAACACTAAAAACAACTTGTCAATATTTTTATTTTTTAAAAAAAAAATTAAAACATAATTTCTACAGATATAAAAACACTAAGAGATCTTTTTGAAAATTTAAAAAAATGCATTAATTTCTTTACACTTTCTTTTTTACACTTAATTATTATATATTTTCTGTGAATATTATTAAGTTTTGCAATATACATATAATCAGGTACAGAAATTTTTAGATCTGACATATAATTTTTCGCAAAATTTTTTAGACAAAAAAAAAACCTTAAAATTTTGTTCAACTTTTTCTTTTTCTTTATCTCTTATTGTAATTTTTATTATATTACAATACGGAGGATAAAATAACTTTTTTCTATATTGCATTTCAATGTCATAAAATGATAAATAATCATTTCTCTTTGCACAATTTATTGCATAATTGTCAGGATGACTCGTCTGAAGTACAACAGTTCCATCATTTGTGATATACCGTGCAATCTGAGTTACAAATTGAACAAATTTTTCAGTTGCTCTAAAATCTGGTGGATATAAAGATATATCTGCATTCAAAACACAGATTAAACTAACTCTAAAAAAATAAAATCTTTTTAACATTATTTGCGTAGCGAGTAGTATATCATATTTTTTTACGTTAAACATTTTTTCAAATTCAAATTTATGAAGTATTGTTATTTTATCTTCATCAAATCTATAAATACTTGACATTTTAAATTTTTTTCTTAATTCTTCTTCAAGCATTTGTATTCCCCATCCAAAAAGTTGCATCTTTTTACTTTGACATTTATCACATATTAATGGTAAATATTTAATTTTTCCACAATAGTTACACTTTAACAAATCTGGATTTTTATATAAAACCATTGATATAGAACAGCTTAAACATTTATATATTGTATTACAATTACCACACATAACAACTCTATAATATCCTCTATGATTAAAAAGAATAACAATCTGTTCTTTTTTTTTTAGTTTTTCAGATATTATTTCAATTGTTTTAGAAAAGAGTAAATGTAATTTCTCTATTTTGTTTTTCTTAGATACGATTTCAATTTTTGGTGAATACAATTTTTCTGTATATTTATTTCTCAATTCTATTAATTTTATTTTTTTTTCACGCGCTTTTGTATAATTTTCAAATGATGGACAAACTGATTCTAAAATAACAACAGCATTATGATAATTACATCTCCATTGTGCAATATCTACGATATTATAGTTTATTTTTTCCTTATGTTTATACGTATATTGTTCATGCTCTTCATCTATAATTATAAGCCCCAAATTTTCTAAAGGAGCAAAAACAGCAGATCTCGTCCCAATTATTATTTTTTTATTTCTGGTTTTTACTTTTAAAAACATTTTATACTTTTCAACATCACTTACACTTTTATTATACCACATAACAATATCTGCTCCAAATTTTTGTTCTAAAATATCAAAAAGTTTAGCGACAAGAAAAGTTTCAGACAAAAGTATCATTGCTATTTTATTTTGTTTTAAAATATACATTACTATATTTATGTATATTTCTATTTTAAAATTCCATGAAACATTTATATTATGAAGAAGGAATGAATTATAAACTTTTTCTTTTATAGATTTAATTATTAAATCTATAACATAATTATACTGTAAATTTACAATATACTTTTTAGTTGTCATAACTGCAGTAGTATTAATATTGCTTTTTATATTCTTTTTTGGCAATTTCATTGAAATAGGTATCATTAATGTCAAAGCCTCAGAAAAAGAACACATATAATTCTTAGAAATATAATTTGAAAAATCTATAGCTTCTTGATTTATAATTGGATGATCATCTAAAATTTTTAAAATATATTTCAATTTTAAAAAACTTATATTTGCAATTTCTTTATAAGAAATTGCAAAAGCATTGCAAACTCTTTTGCCAACTTGAACCTTAACTCGTCTACCTACTATATTTATAGGATCTATATTTTTTGGTGGCAAATAATACAACATTTTATTCAATGGAATAGGTATAGCTATTTCTAAAACTATCATATATTAACTAACATTTAATAAATACATAACTTTTTTAATGTCTTCCCAGGTTTTTCTTTTTAAATTAGGATTTCTAAGAAGAGCTGCTGGATGGTATGTAGAAATAAGTTTTATATTCTTATATTTCATTATTTTACCTCTTATATCACTTAAAGATTCACTTATATTTATCAGTCCTTTTGTTGAAGTGGATCCCAAAGCTACAATGATTTTTGGTTGAATAATTTCAATTTGGGAATCTAAATACTGTTTACAAATTTTCATTTCAGTTAAAGATGGCACTCTATTATTCGAATGTTTTTCTGAATTAAATGGATCAATCATAGGATGACATTTAACTATATTTGTAATATAAACACTTTCACGTTTTCTACCCATTGCTTCAATAATTTTTGTCAAAAGTTGTCCTGCTTTACCAACAAACGGTTTTCCAGTGTGATCTTCAAAATATCCAGGACCTTCTCCAATAAACATCAAATCTGTATTTAAATTCCCTTCTCCAAATACTGTATTTAAACGATATTTTCCTAATGAACACTTTTTACAAAATTTTACTTTTTTTTCTAAAATATCCAATTTTTCCATTAAATTTGTGTAAAATTTAACATTATTCTTTTTTTCAAGAGAAGTTTTGTAAATTTCTGATTCACCCCAATTCGCATATTCACCGAAAGCAACTTCAATTAAATACAATATTTTAAAAAATTCAAATTGTTTCATAAAAAAATATAATTAAACTAAGCAATACTATATAATATGTCCTTTATCACTAATTTTTTACATATTTTACAATAATATCTTCTAATGCCATATTTATAAGCTTATAATGATTGACTTTTTTATATTCTTCTTTGATTTGATTTACTAAAATCCATTCCAAAGCAAGTTTAACTATTTCATATCTTCCTAGTTTAGATGAAGATAAAATAGTTTCTATTTGCATTTCTATGTTACTCATTTTACACCTCTTATAAATCCATCTGTCCAAAAATCAAAAATATTTTGATCACTTTTATTCTTATATTCTAAAGATTTTATAATTGTTTGTATAATATAGACAGTATTAATTAGTTCTTTATTTACAACAAGATATTCATATTGTTTAATATATTCAAATTCTTTTTTTGCATTGTTTAAACGAGTTTTTATTTTTCTTTTATTATCTTCATTTCTAATTATTAATCTTTCTTTAAGAATTTTTAGATTTGGTGTTATCATAAAAATCGTACATGTATGTGAATACTGTTTTTTTATATTAACTCCACCTTTACCATCAATTTTTAAAATCACGTTTTTATTAGTTTTTAGTATATTTTTTAATTTTTTTTTTGATGTACCGTAATAATTACCATATATCTTTGTATATTCAATAAATTCTTTTTGATGCTTCATTTTTTGAAACTCAGATTTACTAATAAAAAAATAATCTCTTCCATTTTTTTCATTTTGTCTTGGCATCCTTGTGGTGTATGATATTGAAGAAACAATATCTTTATTACGATTAATAATAAAGTCACACACAGTAGTTTTACCAGTTCCTGATGGAGCAGATATTACTATAAGATTACCTAATGATGAAACACAAGAAAGAGTGATTTTTTTATCCATTATTTAAATAATACAAAAATCTTTCGGGAAGGCGGGACTTGAACCCACAACCTCCTGCTCCCAAAGCAGGCGCGATATCCAATTACGCTACTTCCCGGTATCATGTTTTTTTATAATATTTGTAATTTTATTCAAAGCTTTAGCTCTATGACTTATAGAATTCTTCAATTCATGACTTAATTCTGATAAAGTTTTTTTATATTTTTGAATATAGAAAACCGAATCATAGCCAAAACCATTATCGCCTATAATCTCGGTATGTATTGTACCAAATATTTCTCCATATGCAAAAAAAACATCTTTATTGGGATTCGCAATTGCAATTATTGTCTTTAATGTTGCTGTCCTTTTTGTTAAAGGAACACCTTTTAATGATGATAATAATTTTCTATTATTATCATTACATGTACATCCTTTACCAGCATATCTTTTTGAATAAATTCCAGGTGCACCTTTTAAGTAGTCAACCTCTAAACCAGAATCATCTGCCAGTGCCAATTTTTTAAAAAATATTGCTGCTGCTATTGCTTTTTTTGCTGCGTTTTCTTTAATTGTTTTTCCATCCTCTATAATATAAGGATATTTTGGAAAACAAATCATAGGTATAAGTTTTATATTTATATTTTTTAATATTGCTTTTATTTCTATTATTTTATATTTATTTGTTGTAGCTAAAATTATTTCCGTTATCATATATTTTACACCTCATCATTAAATTTTAAAAAACACAAATTAAAATAGAACTTGATTAATGATATATATTATATAATTTAAGATAAAGACTTTAAACTTTTATTATGTTTTTTATTTTTTAAATTAGCTTCATTAAGTCTTATTTTTTTTCTATATCTGTTTTTGATTCTTTTTTAATTTTAATATTGTTTTGTTAATTTCTTATTTTTTAAAAATAATTTCTTTTAAAAGTCTTTTTTTTCTTTTTCAATATTAATAAAATCTCCTAAAACCAAAAATATTTCATATGTTTTTGTAACTATTGATACAGAATTTTTAGGTTTTGTAATATTTTTCCCAAATTTTATTAAATTTATGTTTGTAAAATATTTTATATATTTTTTGTTTTCTTTTATAATTTCCAATATATTATTATCATCCAATACATTAAATATAGCTTCAATTTGAATTTTTGATGAAATATTCATTTCATTTCTAAAAGCTCTTATCTTAACAATTATATCTTGAATATTGAGCATTTTGTTAACAATATCATTTTTTTTTATGTTTTTATTTTTAATTAAACAGAAATTATTTTTTGAAACTATTTTAATTTTTTGATTTAAAATTTGTAATATTTCTGACGTTATAAATGGTGTTATAGGATACATTAATTGTAATATATATTTAAATATATATATAAGTATCGAAAGAATACGTTTTTTGGTTTCTACACTATTAACCATCATACGTATTTTTGAAAATTCTATGTACCAATTACAATATTTTGACCAAAAAAAATCATAAATTTCTCTTGTCACAATATTAATACTGTAAGATTCATAAGCATATTTAACTTTTGAAACTGTGTTTTCAAGTTCTAATATAATCCATTCATCAATAAAGTCAAGAGAGTGTATACAATTTTTTACAATATCTATATCAGTTATGTTCATAATTATAAACCTTGAAGCATTCCATATTTTATTAATAAAATTTCGTGATATTAAAAAAGCTTCATCTGAAATTTGTATATCTCTTCCAGGAACAGCTGATTGTGCTAATGCAAATCTTAACGAATCTGTGCCGTATTTTTCAATAATTTTAATTGGATCAACAACATTTCCTAAAGATTTTGACATCTTTTTTCCAAATTTATCTCTTACTATACCATGTATAAAAATATCGGCATAAGGTATTTTGCCAGTAAATTCTAATCCGAATTGAATCATTCTTACAACCCAAAGATATATAATTTCATAACCTGTAACCAAAACAGACGTAGGATAAAAATATTCCAAATCAAAGTTATTTTTATTGTCGCCCCAATTAAAAACACCTATTGGCCATAAAGCTGAAGAAAACCACGTATCCAAGACATCTTTATCTTGAACAAAATTTTTATTTTTACAATAAATACAACTTTTTGGTTTATTATATGAAACAATTGGGATACAATTAGTACGATGTCCATTATTATCAATACAGTAATAAACTGGTATTCTGTGCCCCCACCATATTTGACGACTTATACACCAATCTTTTATATTTTTCAACCACAAATTATATGATTTGCCCCAAGATTTCGGATGAAAAACAATTTTTCCTTCACTTACTACATCAATTGCTTTTTTTGATATTTCTTTAACTTTTAAAAACCATTGTTCTGACATTAAAAATTCAATTTTTGAAGAACATCTATAACATTTGCCAACTGAATGAACATAATCTTCTGTTTTTATTAAAAATCCTTTTTCTTTAAGTTTTAGTACTATTTTTTTTCTTGCTACTTCAATATTTAAACCATTATATTCTTCAGATGCATTTATTATTTTAGCATTAATATCTATTGTTTCTATTGTTTCAAGATTATTTCTATTAGCTATTTCATTATCTATTATATCATGTGCTGGAGTTACTTTAATAACACCACTTCCAAATGATTTATCTACAATATAGTCTGAAATTACTTTTAATTCTCTTTTAGTTAACGGTAAATTTACAATTTTATTAATTAAATTGATGTATCTTTCATCAGTAGGATTTACAGCAACTGCAACATCTCCAAATATTGTCTCAGGGCGAGTAGTTGCTACTGTGACATATTCATTATTAGTAGAATCTTTTAATGGATATTTTATATACCACAAACTACTTCTTTCACTTTCATATTCAATTTCCATATCAGAAAGAACAGTACCACACTTATAACACCAATTTACAAGTCTTTTTTTTCTATATATAAGGCCTTTGTTGAACAACCATATAAATGCTTTTTTAACAGATCTTGAATATTTTTTATCCATTGTAAACACAATTCTATCCCAATCCAAAGCACATCCTATTACTTTAAGCTGATCCAATATCTTATTGCTTACTTCGTTTTTCCATTGCCATGTTTTTTTTAAAAAATTTGTACGACCTAAACTGTTTTTTGTTTCACCTTCTTTTTTTATAAGTTTTTCAACTACATTTTGTGTAGCAATTCCACCGTGATCTATGCCAGGCACCCATAAAGTATTATACCCTTGAAGTTTTTTAAATCTTATTAATATATCCTGTAAAACAACATTCAATGCATGTCCCATATGTAAAGATCCTGTTACATTAGCTGGTGGAATTAGTATAACAAACGGTTTTTTGTTATCATCAACTTTTGCATAAAATGTTTTGTTTTTTACCCAATATTCACACCATTTTTTTTCTATTGCTCTAAAATTAAATATTTTTTCCATAATTCAACCTTTTTTAACCAAAAAATATAAAATAAAAACATTTATTATTGAATAACTTCGTTAATACCTTAATATACCATATAAAAACATAATTTACGTATATAACTAATTTTGTAGATTGTATTTTAATTTATAAAATATTATAATCAAAGTTCAATCTGTATATTACAAGTTAATATTTTATTTTAATAATATAAGAAGATAATAGTAAGTTTTTAATATGAAAAATGAAAAAAGTTATATTTATAACTGCTCCAAAATTATTTAGAGATGAAGAATATTATGAACCAAAGAAAATTTTGGAAACCAAACAAATAAAAGTTATAACAAGTAGTTTAAAAATAGGTGAACTTCTTGGTAAATTTGGGTTTAAAACAAAAAGTACTATTTTAATTAAAAATATTATCCCAAGTAATTTTGATGCTATAGCGTATATTGGAGGAACTGGTGCTAGTGTGTTTTTTAATGATTTTTACGCTTTGAAGTTAGCGAAGATCTTTGCTAAACAAGGCAAACCAACAGGAGCAATTTGTATTGCTCCTGTAATACTCGCAAATGCTGGTGTTTTAAAAAATAAAAAATCAACTGCCTTTGCAGAAGTTAAAAACATAATAATAAAGAAAGGAGCTATATACACTGGTAATGCTTTAGAAATTGATAATAATATTATCACAGCAAATGGTCCAAAATCTTCAAAAATATTTGGAGTTAGCTTTTTAAATAAACTGTTATAAAAAATAAATTTTAGATTTAGAATTTTTTGTTTGATGTATTTTTCTTATCGATTTAATTTTTGTTATCAATATTAACAATTTTCAACAATGTTTTGTACTATTTTTTCTCTTAATTACTTTTAACACAGCAGTTACAATATTCTTATCTTTTAATTCATATTTCTTCATTAGATCCATAGCATCTCCTGATTCACCAAATTTATCATTAACTCCTACCATTTCGATTGGTACAGTAAAGTTTTTAGCTAATACTTCAGCGATTGCTGAACCGAAGCCACCATAAATCTGATGTTCTTCAGCTGTTACTATCGCTTTACATTCCTTTGCTGTAGCAATTATTATTTTTTCATCTATTGGCTTTATTGTATGAATATTGATAACTTTTGCTCTAATATTTTTTTTTTCTAATATCTCCGCTGCCATTAAAGATTCATAAACCATGGTACCACATGTTAAAATTGCAACATCATTGCCATCTTTTAAAATATTTGCTGTGCCTATATTAAAAAATGTATTGTCAGTCGTTATTATAGGTGTATTTTCTCTGCCATATCTTATATATACAGGACCATCAATATACGCACTTGCAATTACTGCTTTTTTTGTTTCTATGGAATCACATGGAACTATAATTTTCATATTAGGCAAGCACCTCATTATAGCTATTTCTTCTAAAGCCTGGTGCGTTGCACCATCTTGTCCTACCATAAGACCTGCATGCGAACCACCTATTTTAACATTTAAATTAGAATAACACACTGTTGTTCTAATTTGCTCCCACGCTCTTCCTGAAACAAATACACCGTAAGTTGATACAAATGGAATAAACCCAACAATTGCAAGTCCTGATGCCATACCTAATAAATTAATTTCAGCTATACCAACATTCAAAAATCTATCAGGAAACATATCTTTAAAATTATTTATACCAACGGAATTTACGGTATCCGCACCTAAAACAAACACTTTAGAATTTGTTTTTCCTAATTCAATTAAACCATCTCCGAAACCAAATCTTGTAGCCTTCATTCCAAAAATCCTTGTCATTATTATTATCTCCAATAAACATAATTTTATATAGTAAAATTTACTTACGTAATTTTACTTTTAGATATATCTATTTCTTCAAGAGCTTCACTTATTAATTCATCTGAAGGTATTTTACCGTGCCATTCAGCTTTATTTTCCATATAAGAAACGCCTTTACCTTTAATTGTTTTTGCGATTATTACTGTTGGTTTATCTATTGTTATTTTAAATAATGAATATGCATCATTTATATTATCAAGATTATGGCCATTTATTTCTAAAACATTCCAACCAAAAGCTTTATATTTATCACCTAATGGAGCGACATTCATTATATCCTTAGTTAATCCATCTATTTGTAATTCATTATCATCAATAATTGCACATAAATTATCAAGTTTAAAATGAGCAGCAGCCATTACTGCTTCCCAAATACTTCCTTCTTGCTGTTCACCATCACCCATGAGAACATATATTTTATTATTTTTTTTTAATTTTTTTATACCAACAGCTATACCAGCTCCTATTGATAATCCATAACCTAAAGATCCTGTAGATACTTCTATACCAGGAAGACCTTTATCAATTGCGGGATGTCCTTGAAGTTTACTACCAAGTTTTCTTAATGTGTATAGTTCTTCACTATTAAAACATTTAAGATATGCTAAAACTGCATAAAGTAATGGACAAACATGTCCTTTTGATAAAATAAAATAGTCTCTATCAGGATCTTTTGTGTTGTTAGGATTAAATTTCATATGCTTAAAATATAGTGATACAATAAGTTCAACAGAAGATAAACTACCACCTGGATGTCCAGACCCTGAATTTTTTAGCATTTCAATAATATTATTTCTAATATTTGCAGATATTAATCTTAGATTAACAATTCCCATTATACTCTCCATTTTATGATATTTCTTTATAATATAGAAACAATTTTGATATAAAAATGAAAATATAATCAATATTTATATTCTTCAATTTTTTTAATTTTTATTATTCTTTGTGTGTGTCTTTCTTCAAATAAAGTTTTTAAAAATATGCTTATTCTGCAACAAATTTCATTTACAGTGGCTGTTCTTGAACCTAAACATAAAATATTTGCTTTATTATGTTGTGCAACAAGTTTAGCCGTATATTCACTCCAACAAACAGCTGCAATTATACCTTTAACCTTATTTGCAGCTATAGACATACCTATACCAGTACCACATATAAGTATGCCTTTATCAGCTATTTTATTTACAACTGCTTTTGCAACTTTTATAGCATAATCAGGATAATCACAAGGTGTATAGCCGAAAAAACCAAAATCGTAAACTTTATATTTTCTTTGTAAATACTTTTTAACTGTATTCCTAATCTTATAAGCTGCATGATCAGTACCAAAAGCTAATTTATTATTTTTTATCATATATTATTTTACATTTGTTATATATTTTAAAACATTATGAATACCTAATAATTTTTATAAAAGACTCTATATCTAAACTTGCTTTACCTACTAAAGCACCATCTATATCATATTTTTTCATAAAGTCTGAGATATTATTTGAGTTTACAGAACCGCCATATATAATTCTTATTTTTTCTGCTGCATCCATATAAATTTCCGAATAGGTTTTTCTTATAAAGTAATGAATTTCTTGTACTTGATTAAAAGATGCAGTTTTACCAGTTCCTATAGCCCATACTGGTTCATATGCTATAACTATTAAAAATGATTGTTCATATGTTAATCCTAGTAAACACTCATTTATCTGTTTCCTTATAACATTAAATGTAACACCACATTCTCTTTCTTTAAAAGTTTCACCTATACACAAAATTGGTATAAGACCTGCAGAAAGAGCGGTTTTTATTTTCTGATTTACTATTTTATTATTTTCTCCAAAAATTTCTCTACGTTCTGAATGACCAACTAAAACATAAGAGCAACCAATATCTTTTAACATAATAGGTGAAATTTCACCTGTAAAAGCTCCTTCTGATTCCCAAAAAGAATTTTGCGATCCAATATTAATATTTGAACATTTAAGTATATTTGCAACAACATAAAGACTTGTAAAAGCTGGACAAATTAAGACTTCAAGATTTTTTACATTATGAATTGCACTTTTTAGAGTTTTCGCGGAATTGATAGCTTCAGTAATAGTTTTATTCATTTTCCAATTTCCTACTATTAATGGTTTTCTCATAATATACTCCTCTATATTAATAAATGTTTTTTTAAGTACATTACATAAAAAAAATATACTATTCACTATTTAGTGATTTTATATAACTTTTTAGTGCCAATGGAAAAATTTCAAGAACTTTTTCTATAACATCACAAAAAACAGATATAGCAATACCATAATTTGTTATTGATACTTTATTTTCCATACAATCGGCAAGTTTTATAAGCATGTTTTTTCTATTTAAAGTACATCCACCACAATGTATTATAAGTTTATAATTTGAAATATTTTTAGGATAATCACATCCAGACTTATGATCAATAATTATTTCTTTTTTTGTATAGCTTTTTATTAAAATTGGAAGTTTTACTTTACCTATATCATCTATTGATGCATGATGTGTACAAGCTTCGTATATTAATATTTTGTCGCCATTTTCCAATTTGTTTAATATTGCTGCTCCTTTTGCCATCTCAACAATATTTGATTTTTCAGCTGAAAAAATTATTGAAAACGTTGTAAGTTTTACATATTTAGGAGTTTTTGATGCTATTTGTTTAACAAATTGAGAATCGGTAATTACAATTTTCGGAGGCATTATTGAATTTCGTAATACAAATTCATACTCAGTATCTTGAATTACATAAGAAACTGCATGTAAATCTAAACTATCTCTTAATATTTGAATTTGAGGCATTATTATTTTTTTACTAGGAGCACCTAAATCTATAGGAGTAATTAAAATAATTGGATCATTCTGTTTTAGAATATTTTTCAAAACAGAATATTTTGTCGTATAACTATCAGGTAAAATTTTATTAAGAATTTTTTTTAAAGAATTAAGAAAAACATCCCTGTTTGTTTTGAATACAGAAAATAACATTACATTTTTTGTATATTTTTTTATCTTTTTTAAAAATACATGCTTAGGTTTTTGTAAATCTGATTTACTAATAACAATAATAAAAGGTGTCTCATTTTTTTTCGCATTTTTTATAATATATTTTTCGTATTCATAAAATTTTTCGACTTCACATAATAACAATATAACATCAACAAAATTAAATACCTTTCGTGTTTTTTCTTTTCTTGCATAACCTAAAACAGATCTATCATTTATTCCAGCTGTATCAAATAAAGTTATAGGCCCAAAATTGGTTAATTCCATTTGTTTAGATACAACATCCGTTGTAGTTCCTGATAACTCTGAAACAATAGAAATATTTTGATTTAATATGAAGTTCATAAGTGACGATTTACCTACGTTGGTCCTACCAAATATTCCAATTTGAACTGTTAATGCTTTCATTTGTTTTTCGGTTAATTATTTTTATACTAAATTTTATATTAGACAATAAGATTCTAGATCATAATTTTATAATTTATTAGCATATAAATTTTACTATCGCTTTGGCTGCTTTTTTTGCCATACCCATTGCTTCAATAACAGTACTTCCACCAACAATATCTCCACCAGCAAAAACTCCAGATATTGAAGTCATAAAATTATCATCAATTATAACATAACCTAAGGAATCTGTATTTATTTTTTTACTAAGTAAAGATATAGTTGGATTTGGATGTAATCCTAGTGCTAAAATAACCATATCAGTTTTTATAATATGATTGGATCCAACAATTTTTTTAAACTGTTTTTCATTAGAATTAATTGACATTATTATTTTATTTTTTACACATTCAATAGCTTTAACATTTCCATTCTCATCTCCAATAAATTTGACAAGTTCAGTTAAAGTTATAAACTCAACACCTTCATGTTTTGCATGAAATATTCCTTCTTTTCTTGCAGACATTTCATTTTCAGATTTTCTATAAATAAGCTTTACGTTGTTTACACCGGAACGTAATATAGTTCTTGAAGAATCAATAGCAGTATTACCACCACCAATGACTACAACATTTTTACCTTTATATATTGGAGTATCATAATTAGGAAATTTATAAGAATGCATTAAATTTATACGTACTAGAAATTCATTAGAACTATATATATGATTTAAATTTTCACCAGAAATCTTAGGTAATACAGGCAAACCTGCTCCTGTTGCAATAAATATAGATTTATATCCATCATCAAATAATTCTTGTAAAGACTTAGTTCTTCCAATAAAAGTATTTAAAACTATATTCATACCAAGTTTTTTTAAATTATTTATTTCTCTTTCTAAAATTTTTTTTGGAAGTCTAAATTCAGGAATACCATAACGTAAAACTCCACCTATACTATGAAGAGATTCATAAACAGTAACATCATATCCAACTTTTAATAAATCGTATGTACAAGTAAGACCTGCAGGGCCAGATCCTATTATAGCAATCTTAATATTTTTTTTATTATTTTTTATTAAGTGAGGTTCAATTATTGTAGTGCTACTAGCAATATAATATTCGAGATTACCAATAGAAACACTCATGTTGTTATTATTTTTTTTATTTAAAATACAAAATTTTTCGCATTGCTTTTCCTGTGGGCAAACTATTCCAGATATAGTAGGAAAATTATTTTTTTGTTTTATAATTTTTATAGCTTTTTGTAAATTGCTTTCTAAAAAATATTTTATAAACATTGGGATATTAACTTCAATTGGGCAGCCTTTAATACATGGTGGATTTTTACATTGTAAGCACTTTTTTGCTTCGATAAGCATTTCATGTAGTGTAGGTTTTTTTGTATTTTTATTATTTTTTTTTAACATCTACACACCCCATATGTTGTTTAAATCTGTCTAACGATATTTTTTCAGAGTATTTAAATGATTCAAGTCTAAAATAAAGTTCATTCCAATTTACAGAATGAGCATCAAATTCAGGACCATCAACACAAACAAATTTTGTTTCACCTGCAACAGTAACCCTACATGCACCACATATGCCTGTTCCATCAAGCATTATAGGGTTCAAAGAAACAATTGTCTTTATACATTTTTTTTTTGTAAATTCGGATACAGCTTTCATCATAATAACTGGCCCTATGGCATACACAATATCAATTTTATTTTTACTCACAATGTCTTTTAAAATATCAGTAACAAATCCTTTAATACCATATGATCCATCATTTGTAGCAAAAAAAATACTATCACTATATTGTCTTAGTTCAGATTCAAGAATAAGTAAATTCTTGGATCTTGCACCAACTACAATAATAATGGTATTTCCTATTTTCTTAAACTCTTTCACAATAGATAAAATCCCTGCTACACCAATACCACCACCAATGACTACAACATTTCCATATTTTTTGATTTTTGTAGGATTTCCTAAAGGTCCTAAAAAATCTCTTATATAGTCACCTTTATTAAGTGAAGCAAGCTGAAATGTACTCTTTCCAATTTTTTGAAAAATGATTCTAACCAATCCTTTTTCTGGTTTAGTTTCTACTATCGTTATAGGAATCCTTTCACCCATACTGTTAATTCTAAATATAATAAATTGTCCAGCTTTAGCTGATATTGCAACATCAGGTGCATAAATCTCATAATCATATATACTATATCCTATTTCGTGCTTTTTTACGATTTCATACATATTTTTTGCCTCTTTATCCATAAATAATCTTCATTTTTAAAAGACTTTATATGAACTTACAAAACATTTTTTTAAAAATTATAATAAAATTATTCTTTTGAATTTTCTTTTCCCAACTTGTAAAAGAATTCTTTTTTTTGATTTAATCCAAAAATCCTTTTCGATCTTTATTGAATCTATTTTCACAGCTCCTTGTTTTATAAGACGTCTTGCTTCATTTTTACTTATAACCATATTACTTGTTGTAAGAATACTCGATAATTTCATTCCTGGACTTTTAAAAACATATTCATCTATATTATTTGGTATCTTTTTTTCTATAAAAGTTTCACAGAATTCTTTTTTAGCCTTTAATGCTTCATTTTTACCATGATATTTTTCAACAATCTCTTCAGCTAATGCCAATTTTGCGTATTTAGGATGCATATTTTTTATAATTCGTAAATCATTTTGAGTAAGAAGTTCATAGTATTTATACATTAAACTATCTGAAATAGACATAACTTTTCCAAACATATTTTTAGGAGGTTCATTCAAAGCTATACAATTATTATAAGATTTTGACATTTTTCTTACTCCAGATATTCCTTCTAAAAGAGGCATAGTAATAACTACTTGAACATTTTTAATACCATAACTTTTTTGTATTTCTCTAGTTAAAAGAAGATTAAATTTTTGATCTTTACCTCCAAGTTCAATATCTGCGTTTAAAACTACTGAATCATATGCTTGAAGTAAAGGATAAATAAATTCAATTATACTTATAGATATATTATTTTTATATCTTTTTCTAAAATCATCTCTTGTAAGCATTTTAGCTACTGTACTTTTTGTTGCGAGTTTCAAAATACCATCTATTCCAATATTCTTAAACCATTTACTATTATATACAATTTCTGTTTTTTCTTTGTTAATAATTTTAAATATATAATCAGTATAAGTTTTCATATTTATATTTATTTGTTTATCTGTCATAATTTGTCTAGTTTGTGATCTTCCTGAAGGATCGCCTATTTTAGCTGTAAAATCACCAATCAAAAATATTATTTTATGGCCCATTTCTTGGAAAGTTTTTAGTTTATTTATAATAACACTATGCCCTAAATGCAAATTTGATGTTGTTGGATCAATTCCAAATTTTATTCTTAATTCTTTGCCAGTCGCAATTTTTGATTTAAGTTCTTCAAAAGATATAATTTCATCAATCCCTTTTGTTATTACTTTTAAGAAATCTTTCATATTTATTTTATATTAATTTTTTCTCATGATTTTAATATATTTACACAAATTAACTAGAAAAAATGATAACATAATTTGTTTTTTTTTTCTAATTAACATAGAATAATGTTTTGTAGTAATAAACAATTAATATTATAGTTTTTTTAAAAAAATTGAAAATTTAATAAACAGTAAAAAAAATACATTCAAGACTGTGAAAAGAATTTTGTTATTTTAGAGGTGAAAAGCAAGTGTCATATAAATGTGTTATTTGTAGTAAAGCATCATCAGCCGGAAATACGATTAGCTATTCAAATAAGACATCAAGGAGATTTTTTAAACCAAATCTAAGAAAAATTTATTTTTTTTACAATGGCAAAAAATCTCAAAAATACGTTTGTACATCCTGTATTAAATCAAATAAAATTAAAAAATAATGCTATTTGGTATATATAAGATTACTTACATTATTTGTCATGAATTATAATTTTTGCTACCCTTTTACTTACACCGTATGTACCGAGCATTTTTTTTATTTTAATAAACATTCTCATTTGTAACATATAATTTTTAGGGTTTAGTTGTTCAAGTACAGATGATGCAATTTTTTTGGGAGTTGCATCAAATTGTATAAGTTCTGGAATAACAGCTTTATCTAATAAGATGTTTACTATGCTTATATATTTTATTTTAATAAATGTTTTTATAATAAAAAAATTAATATATGAGAGTTTATATATCACAGACATTGGTATACCAATCAGAGCATTTTCGAGATTAACTGTTCCTGAAGGACAAATCGCAAAATCAATAGATGCCCTTTTCTTATAATCTTGTGAAGTACTTAAATCAATATATTTTGGAAATTTATATTCAGTGTTGTTTTTAAAAAAAAATATTATAAATTTTGCATTAATTTTTTGTCTTAATATTTTTGCAGTTTTAACAATTATTGGTATATGTTTTTTAATTATACTTTGACGACTACCTGGAAACAATCCTATAACTGGAGGATTTAATATATCAAATTTTCTTTTTTCAATTTTTTTGTTTACATTTATTATATCTATCAAAGGATTACCGACAAACATTGCTTCTACCCCATTATCTGTATATAATTTTTCTTCAAAATGAAAAATTACAAATATTTTTTTTACAGTTTTTGCTATTTCTTTTATTCTTTTATAGCGAGATGCCCATATTTGAGGGCTTATATAATAATAAACTGGAATTTTTAGTTTTTTTGCAAGTTTAGCAATATGGACATGAAATCCATAATAATCTACAAGTATAATTTTATCAGGATGATTTTTTTTTAAAAGTAAAGTAATTTTTTGGAATACTTTTCTTAAAAAGAATATTTGTTTTATTGGTAAAAAACCAAAAGCTCCAATATTTACTATATCTTCCACAAAAAAATCAGCAACCATCTTTAAATTTTTGCCTCCAACTGCAAAAATATAAGATGAAAATGATGGTAGTAAATTTTTTATTTCTTTTACTAAATTTGAAGCATGTATATCGCCAGACAAATCTCCAGCAGATATAAAAAATTTTTGTATCATCATAAATTTAATATACTAATTACGTTTTCACTATATTTATTTTTTATTTTAAAAAATCATATTTTTTAAAATATCTATAGCAAGTTTTACTACATTCTTACCTTGATTTCCTGATATATCAGGGTTTTGACCATTTATTACATTTGTTAAAAAATTGTCAAGCTCATAAAAAAGTGGTTCTCTTAATAATAATTTTGGTTTTTTAACATCTATATCTGAGATAGAATTAATATTTTCCTTTTTTTTTGTATAAATTTTAAGATTTTTTTTTGCATAATCTATAGAAATGTAACTATTTGACTGAAAAATCCTTATTTTTCTATATTTTTTTAATGAAACTCTACTTGCAGACAAATCTGCTATACAACCATTTGAATATCTTAATCTAACTTTCGCAATATCTTCAGTATTTGAAAATACTTTTGCTCCATAAGCTTCAAAAGAAATAACTTTTTCTTTCATAAAAAAGAATAAAATGTCTAAATCATGTATCATTAAATCTAAAACCACACCTATATTATTTATTCTAGAATCATAATAAGGTCCAAGCCTATTAACTTCTATAAATTTTGGATTATTTACGTAATTTACTGCTGCAATAATGGCGGGATTAAATCTTTCAATATGTCCTACTTGTAATATTAAATTTCTAGCTTTAGATATTCTAACAAGTTCTTCAGCTTCATAAATATCTGTAGTAAATGGTTTTTCAACAAGACAATGTATATCATGTTGTAATAAAAATTTTGTAACATGGTAATGGTATTGAGTTGGAACAGCAATAATAGCAGCCTCGATTTTTCCAACCAAAGCATTATAATTTGTTAAATATTTTGTGTTATTTATTTTTGCAATTCTAATAGCTGTTTTTTTATTTATATCTACAACAAACTCAAGTTTAGATTTTGAATGTTGACTTAAAATCCTTGCATGATGATGTCCCAACGATCCAACGCCAATTACAGCCGTTTTTATATTCATTTCTTATTATATTTTATAATAACATCAATTATTTTTTCTATATCAAGCATTGAAAGAGATGGATGAACTGGAATCGATATAACTTTTTTAGAAATATTTTCAGCAACTTTACATGTATTAAATTTATATCCAAATTTTTTGTAAAATTGTTGTTTGTAAACAACAGAATTATAATAAATTCCAGTCTCTATACCATTTTTAGTAAGATACATAATAAACTTTTTTCTATTTTTAGCCAAAATTTTTATTGTATACTGATGAAAAACATGTTTACAATTATTAGGTATAAAAGGAACTTGTAAAAAACTTAGATTACAAAACGCTTCGTTATATATTGCAGCATTTTTAATTCTTTTTATTATCCAATTTTCAAGTTGTCTAAGTTGAGCTATACCTATTGCTGCTGCAAAATTCGTAAGTCTATAATTATATCCTAAAATAGTATGTATAGAACAATTATTTCTACCATGATTTATAATTTGCCTTCCATATTTGTTTGCTTTAGAACTATTTGTCAGAACAATTCCACCTTCTCCAGTTGTCATATTTTTTGTGGCATAAAATGAGAATGCTGCAACATCTCCAAAAGAACCTACTTTTTTATTTTTATATTCTGCACCATGTGCTTGACAAGCATCTTCTATTAAACGAAATTTATATTTTTTTTTAAGTTCAAGTATTGCGCCCATATCACATGGAAGCCCATATAGATGAACTATTAACACAGCTTTCACATTTTTTTCTTTTTCCAAAATCTTTTCCAATTCTATTGGATTTATATTAAATGTTTTTGGATCTATATCCACAAAAACAGGTTTTGCTTGGCAAAAAAGAATTGAATTTACTGTTGCTATAAATGAAAAAGGAGTTGTTACAACTTTATCATTTGGCATAACACCTGCCATTAAAAGAGCTATATGCAGAGATGTTGTACCATTTGTATTTGCAATACCAAATCTTGTCCCAGAAAATTTAGCAAAAGCTTTTTCAAACTCTAAAACATATTTTCCACTGGCAAGCATTCGTGAATCTAAAACACTATTTATTAACAATCTCTCTTCATCGCCAATGATTGGACACGCCATTTTTATCATTTTTATATCCCAAATATAGTTACACCTATTTCATTTGCTTTTTTTATAACTTCATTTTTACCTAACATCAAAGTTATATCAGACTCTAATGCCAGCACTCGAACTTTATTTTCACTTAAAGTATAAATGGTTCTAAGTCCTACAACTGGTATATCAAATCTAAAATCTTGATTTGGCTTTGCTACTTTAACAACTATTAAATTAGATCCACCTAATTCATATGCACGCTTTATACACTCATCTGTACCTTCAACAGATTCAACTGCAAGTACAGATTTATCCTTTACTACAACTGTTTGGCCTATATCAAAACTAGCTATGCCTTTTGCTATCTTATAACCAAATTCAATATTTTTAATTTCTTCAGAAGAAAGTTTATCACCTGCCATTAATCCTTTTGTTGCAAGCGAAGAAAATAAATAAATATGAGACGGCATTAAATTTATACCTTCTTTTACAAATTCTTTTGCTATTGTTTTTAAAATCGTATCAGTTTTTTTATCAGGCAAATTTTTCAGTAATTTTATTGCACGCCAATCCATATTTATAGCGGAGTAAATTGTAACATGTTTTACTTGTCCAGCCATGATAATGTTTTTAACATTTTCATTTTTAAATGTATCTATTATTTTTTGAAATTTACCAATTGAAATACAATAAAATTTATCAGATTCTTTTCTCAATTCCATTTCTGTGTCAATTGCCTCTTTTAAAGCTATACAAATAACTTTATTACCACTGTTTTTAATTTCTTTAGAGATAAGTATAGGGAATTTATTATTACCAGCTATTAATCCAATATTTTCCATTAAATATTTTATTCCTTAATTGTAGTAGGTCTTACAATTCCTCGTTTTGAAACTTTTATAAAATTAACTATTTCCTGAACATAAACAGACTCACTTTGGTTAATTTTTTCTAATGCTTTAGTAAGTAAAAGTTTAGACATAAAAAG
>JAISQW010000002.1 GCA_031273925.1 Endomicrobium sp.
AGCTAACATACCAGCTAAAAATTTGCCAATACCATATGTTATAGACATTACTGATCCCAAAATACCAAATTCTATCTTTGTAATTCCTAGTTCACTTATAAGAGATGGTGCAGCATATGAAAGATTTTTACGATTGAAATAATAAACCATGTATCCAACATACACTCCTAAAAACATTTTAATTCGCCAGGTTCTGTATTGTTTAGCTATTTGTTTACCATCACTTATTTGATTCTTTGCATCAGGTAAAGATTTCATGTAATTAACAAATTTTGATAAAATAGTCATAATTATTTATCCTCTTTTTGATGTTTGTTTCATTTATACTTCTGTACTTCTAATAAAATAATTAAATTAATAACAAATAAACTGTTAAACAGATAAAATAAATGCCAAAAAAATGTTACACACTTTAACTAACAAATAAATTTATCTAAACATAAACGTATTTATAAAACTACACCATATACTTTTACCTAATACAGTTTTCTATCTAATACTAACAACACATCAACAATAAATTAAATATCTCAACTTTTGCTTATTTTGTTTATAATAAAGAATATATCCACTTTTACTTAACATATTCTTTTACATAAGTCAAGAATGTTTTAGTTCACTTTTGTATGATTTTTGTCAATTAACATTTATAAGGTATAAGACAAATAGCAATAGCAAACAACATGCGTTAGTTATATACATATATAAAATTGTAATATTTATTCTTTTTTTTGTAAAATCTATAAAATAAATAAAAAACAAAAATTAATTTACAAAGGAATAGCATTCGAACTATGTTTTTTTCTTCTTATACTAATGTAGCTTTGCTAGCTGCCAAAGTTGGAGCAAAAATACTTCTCAAGTATTATAATAAAAAATTATATATTGAGTATAAAAATCTAAAAGGTGATCCTGTGACTCAAGCAGATAAAATTTCGCAAAAAGCAATAATAAAAACAATAAAAAATGTTTTTCCCATGCATAATATTTTAGCTGAAGAAAAAAATACAAAAAAAACTGTTGATAGATATAATGAATATTGTTGGATTATAGATCCATTAGATGGTACAATAAACTTTATACATGGACTCCCAATATTTTGTGTTTCAATAGGATTAAAATATAAAAATGAAATAATTTCAAGTGTGATTTATTCACCTATCATGAAGGAGCTTTTTGTAGCAGAAAAAAATAAGGGTGCATGGCTTAATGGTAAAAGAATTAAGGTTTCAGACACAAAAAATACAATTCAGGCTTTGGCTGTTACAGGATTTTCATTTAGTATTAAAAATACAGTGAAAAGTACTAAAACAGTTAAAATTATTAGTGATATGCTATCTGAAATTCAGGGGATAAGATACCTTGGTTCTGCTGCGTTAAATATGGCTTACATAGCGTGTGGTCGTTTTGATTTTTTTTTTGAAGAAGGATTAAAACCATGGGATGTTGCTGCAGCAATTTTAACAGTCACAGAAGCTGGTGGTAAAATATCTGATTATAAAGGGTTAGACCATTCAATATTTAAAAACACCATTGTAGCATCCAATAACATTATAATACACAAAAAGATACTCAATATTATACACAATGTTAAAAAATAAAAAAAAATATGTTCTAAAAATAATTAAAATTTTTAAAAGTAATCCACTAGAATTTGTATGTCCACTTAAGTTTTCTAGCCCTTTTGAATTGCTTGTTGCTGTAGTTTTATCAGCACAATGTACTGATAAGAGAGTCAATAAGATAACAAAAAATCTTTTTAAAAGATATAAGAATATAAAAGATTATGCTAATGCTGACATTTTTGAACTTGAAAGTTATATAATATCGTCAGGATTTTTTAGGAATAAAGCAAAGAATATTATTGAATCTGCTAAATTAATAATTAGTCTATATAATGGTATTGTCCCAAATACTATGTTTGAATTGCTTAAACTTCCTGGTGTTGCAAGAAAAACAGCAAATGTAGTTTTAAGTTTTGCTTTTAATGTAATAGAAGGTATTGTTGTTGACACTCATGTTATAAGAATTGCGAATTTATTACACCTTACAGAACATGTTAATCCTGTTAAAATAGAAAAAGATTTGATGAATATAGTCCCAAGAATACATTGGAAAATTTTTTCTTTTTATATACAAAATCTTGGAAGAACAATCTGTAAAGCAAAAAATCCAAATCATATAATTTGTCCATTGAATAAAATTTGTCATTTAAAAAATTGATATAGATATAATATTAAAATTTATGAAAAAATTTAATGTATTTAATGCTATTAGATATTATCAAAAACTCTTATCAACACAAAATGTTGTTAAAGAATTAGCTAAAAAAAATGTGAAAGAAGGTATTGTTGTTGTTGCTGAAAAACAAATAAATGGCTATGGACGTATTGGAAGAATATGGCATTCAAATATCGGAGGCTTATGGTTTTCTATACTTTTAAAACCACAACTTTATCATTATGAAGCACATAAATTTGGATTATTAATGGCTATTGCGTTAAATACAATTTTTGAAAAATATAAAGTAATTTCTCAAATAAAATGGCCTAATGATATTCTTGTACTAAAAAAAAAAATTGCTGGAATAATAACAGAAACATCTATACAGAAAAAGAAAATAAATTGGATTGTTATGGGTGTTGGAATAAACATTAATAATAACTTAAAAAAAAGTATTAGTAACATTGCTATTTCTTTGAAAACAGTTTTAGGAAGAAAAATTGATAAAAATATCTTTCTCTTATTATTATTGATGCAATTTGAATGTTTTTATGCTAATTTTATTAAAAATGGATTTGAACAATTTGTTAAAAAATATAATAATAAAATTGCTTATAAAAATGAATTTGTAAAAATCACTGTTGGTGACAATGTTGTGTTAAGTGGAGTGAATTTAGGGATAGATAAAAATGGAAAACTTATTATTAAAACATTAAAAGGTATTAAGAAAATAGCTTTTGGGACTTTGCGAACAATAAAATAACTTTTTTGTGATATTATTGTATGTTTCATATTTGAAATCTGTAAAAGCTGTTATAGTTGTATATAAGTGTAATAAGGCAATATTTAATTAAATGGAGAGGAAATAATAATGGAATTATTTAAAATGGCTAAAAATGCAATGTCTATTAGGAATAAACTAGGTGAAGTTGACAAAAAATTAAGAGCAGAAATAATTGATGTTGAATATAAAAATGTTAAAATACAGGTAAATGCAAAAAACGAATTTTTAAATTTAAATCTCCCAGATAGTTTACTTAAAGAAAATAAGTCAAAAATTGAAAAAGTTATATTATCAGCTTTTATAGAAGCTTGTAAAAGAGCACAAACTATTATGGCTAAAGAAGCCAAAAATTTAACTAACATAATGAAAATTTCTGAGCGTTAATCTTTATTTTTGTGAATTATTTAAAAATTACACCTGTGTTTTTGCACCAAAACAACATATCTAAATGAGACATAGGTATACCGATTTTATTAGAAAATTTTTGCATTTGTTTTTCAATTTTAAAATATCCTTTTTTATTAAGTGTATTAGGTATTTTTTTTATTACACCATAAATTTTAAGATTTTTTAAAACATGTCTATCTAGTATAGCTAAATTTTTACTTATGCCAATATTTCTTAAAAAATGTCCGGCTTCTTTATAGCCTATTCCTTTAACATTTATTTTAAGCCATTCCCTTAATTCATATACATTGTTTTCAAAATGTTCTATTCTTTCTCTTATCTTTATTTTACCGTTAATTATAAATCTTTCCTTTGCATCAACAACATATTTTGCCTTGTTATTTTTAAATCTTATATTATGAATTATCTTTACTATGTCGTTTGTGTCGTTTGTTGTAGATTTAAATATTATGTTTTTATTTATAAGTTTTTTAACTGCTTCCCAGCACAACTTTGCTCTACTTTGAGGTGTAAAAATACAAAATATAAGCTCTGTAAAAATTTCTTTTTCAGTTCCTTTTTTAAATATACATTTGAAATGTTTTTCTCTACATAAAATGAGCGGTAGTACTTTACGCCAAAAGGTCTTTAATTCCATAATAGTACTGGAATTATCTTTTGATGTTTGCAAAAAATTAACATCATTTAAAAAATTTTTCATAATAACATGACAATATTTTTCTACCTTAATACTTATTAATACTTAACAGATTAACAGAATATTAGCATATGAAGCAATAAAAAACAATTATTACAGATGATTTGTTTGTATTTGTGGATTTTAAAAAATCAAAATATAAAAAATACACTTTATTGTTACAATAATATCAATATATTTATGATATATGTGATGTAATTTTACAGATAATTATGATCAAAACAGTCACTAGCATTTTGCAATAATGTCTTTTGATTTTTTAGATATACATATCGTATATAATTTTATTTTTTCATAGAAAAATATTAAAATTAAAAATCCATATTTACTTAATAAAAACTTTTTTAATAATTTTGTTTGTACGGTTTATTTTAAATTTTCTTTATACCTTTACATAATACCTTTACATAATACTTGTTTTATGATAGCATTATACGGTATAAATATAATATTAGCATGTTTAGCAATTCAAAATTTTGGGAAAGTTTATATTAAAAATTTAATAATGGATTATTATATTACTAACTAAATAGGGTGATAGAAATGAGAATTATAGGAAAGTTTGTTGAATTATTGTTTTCTTTGATTGTGATGATATTTGTGTTACCATCTTTTGTATTTGCGTATTCTTTAACTGATAGTGTTTCATCACTTGGTGGATTAGTTCCAATCCTTCTTATTTTTATTTTTTTCTATTTATTTTTAATGAGACCTCAACAAAAAAAAGTTAGAGAACATCAAAAATTATTGAATTCTTTAAAAAAATCAGACAAGATTATTACAACAGGTGGAATTTATGCTACTGTAAATTCTGTCAATGGAGATGTTGTTGAAGTAAAAATTAACGAAAGTGTTTGTATTAAAATTGTACGACAATCGATAGCTACTATTTTAATAAACAAAGAAGAAATTTCTAATGCTAAAGAAGATACACCAGAGATCCCAAAATTAATAAAAAAATAATGGAAAAATTTGTATAACAATATATGTTTCACAGTATAAATGTTGTTGAATATAATAATTCAAGCAAGAGCAATTCTTAATCTAAAATAGATGTAAAAATTATAAATTTTTTTTATATAATGTTTTGGCGATTGTTTACACGTATTATGAACCAATCGCGATATATCATAAGTTAGCTATAACTTTGGTGTTAATTGATTATCTTGTTTTTTGACGTATGTTTAAATTAATAATAAATGAACATTATTGCTATAATGAATAGAATTAATTTTAAATTTTGGATTACTGTTGTTTTATTGATTTTATCTTTGTTAGTTTTATGGCCATCATTTAATTGGTTAATTATATCTAAAAATAAAAAAAAATATGACAAAGAAAATACAAATTTTATTTTCAAAAAAGTTTTAAAACTTGGATTAGATTTAAAAGGAGGTACACAATTACTCTTAGAAATTGATTCTAATAAATTAGATAACAGCACAAATATCGAAGACGTTGTTAATAGATCCATAGAGATTATAAGTAATAGAATAGACCAGTTTGGCATCATTGACCCAGTTATCACAAAGCAAGGTAGCAAAAATATATTAGTGCAACTTCCTGGAATTAAAAATACTGCAGCAGCAAAATCTCTAATAGATAAAGTAGCATTATTAGAATTTAGAATAGTAAACACTAGTGAAAACTCTAAGAATGTCATAGGGTTATTAAATAAAATGTGTATCACTCCTTCTCAATATAGAAAGAATTCTTCTAACTATCAAGATATAAAAAATATTATGCCTAAAAATACATCTGT
The DNA here is from genome assembly GCA_031273925.1 of Endomicrobium sp. GTDB lineage: Bacteria > Elusimicrobiota > Endomicrobiia > Endomicrobiales > Endomicrobiaceae > Endomicrobiellum. Next base: position 5,875 of record JAISQW010000002.1, read on the forward strand.
TTTTGAAAGTAAAGAAGACGCAAAATATTATGTTTTGGAGAAAGTACTCTTAACTGGTGAGTCTATTAAAAATGCAAAAGTTATTTTTGATCAATATGGACATTGCGCAGTCTGTATAGAATTTAATAAAAAAAGTAAAAACACATTTGCAAATATTACTGCTAAAAATATAGGAAATTTTCTAGCTATAGTATTAGATGATGTAATACAATCTATTCCTATGATTCGTTCAGAAATTTTAGATGGGACAGCTGTTATTGAAGGTAATTTTTCTCCAGAAAGTGCAAGATTACTTGCTATGGCATTAAGAGCTGGAGCTCTTCCAGTGTCTATAAAAATTGTAGAAGAAAGAACTATCGGACCATTGCTTGGTGCTGATTTGATAAAAAAAGGTTTTATTTCATCTTTTATAGGAATTATTGTGGTTTTTATATTTATGACTATATATTACCGTTTATCAGGTATTATCGCAAATATAGCATTATGTTTAAATTTTATAATGATTTTGGCAGTAATGGCATATTTTCAATTTACTCTAACGCTTCCTGGTATTGCAGGAATAACTCTTACACTTGCTATGGCAGTTGATGCAAATATACTTATATTAGAAAGAATAAGAGATGAACTTGCACTTGGTAAAACATCTAAGTCTGCTTTAATTGATGGTTATAAAAAATCTTTTTGGACAATTTTTGATTCAAATGTTACGACAATTATAGCTGCGTTTTTTTTGTTTAGATTTGGTGCAGGACATATAAGAGGTTTTGCTATTACACTTTCAATAGGGCTCATTATAAGCATGTTTACTGCTACAATAGTGACAAAAGTTATATATGATTTCCTATTAAATAGGAAAATTTTATTAAATATCAGAAATATAATTTAAATTAAAAAGCATGGAAAATGCAATTATTTATAGGTAACATAGATTTTATTAAAAACAGATATAGGTTTTTTATATTTTCCGGTTTGTTATTGCTAATAACAATGTTTGCCTTGATTGTTAGACACGGTCCAAATCTTGGTATTGATTTTAAAGGTGGCATTATTATGCAAATTTCTTTACATAATAATTATAATGTTACCTTAAATGATATTCGTGATATTATTCGAAAACATGGGGTAAAGTCTTTCGAAATTCAAAATCTTGAAAATTCTATTATTTTAAAAATTAAAAAAATGAATAAATTACAAGAAGAATTTAACATTTTAGAAGCAATAAAAAACTCAATACAATTAAAATTTATTAATAATTCTGTAATAATTGAAAAGATTGATTATGTTGGTCCTACTATAGGAAAGTTTTTTCTAAAACAGGCTATTTATTCATTTCTTTTCGCAATTGTTGGAATTATTGTATATGTATCATTTAGATTTAAATCAAACTTATGGGGTCTTTTCGCAATTGTTGGAATTATCCACGATGTTATTATATCTTTTGGTTTTATTGTTCTTGCAAATAAAGAGATTAACATGATAGTTATTGTTGCTCTTCTTACAATTGCTGGTTATTCAATTAATGACACTATTGTATTATTTGATAGAATAAAAGAAAATTTAAAATTTCATAAAAATTTAGATATTAAAACTGTAATTAATAAAAGTATTAATGAAATACTTACAAGAACCATCATAACTTCATTAATGGTGTTAATTGTAGCATGTTCTTTATTTATTTTAGGTGGCGAAGTCATACATACATTTTCGTACGTAATGATTATAGGTACGATACTCGGCGTGTTTTCATCTATATTCATTTGCTCACAACTCATTTATGAATATGAAAAAACAAAACAATTATAAAAAAAGATTGTTTTTGTAAAAAAATCAATAACAAATGTTAAAAATATATTTGATTATTTATAATCTTGTTATTATAATTTTCTCTCCTATAATTGTATTTTTCATTATTTTTTTTGCAAGCGGCAAAAAAAAAGAATTTTTGTATAAATTTTTAGAGCGATTCGGTATTTATAATTTAAAATACAAAAATTCATCAAAAAAGACATTATGGATACATTGTGCATCAATTGGCGAAGTTCGTGCAGTTGAATCAATTTTAGATAGTTTTAATGATTATTACATTATTTTAACATTAGTTACAAAAAGTGCTAGAGAATATGCAGAAAAAAAATTACATAAAGCAAATTTTATTGCTTTTCTACCTATAGATTTTTATCCAATTATGCGTAAAGCTTTTAATACCTTTAATCCTATAATGCTTATACTAGTTGAAACTGAATTTTGGCCATCGATGCTTTATATTGCATCTCATAAAAATATAAAAATTATTACAATTAATGGAAGAATATCTAAAAAATCGTTCAAAATTTACAAAAAATTAAGTTTTTTTTGGATAAGATTTATTAGATTGATTAATGTAATTATTGCAAAAAGTGAAGATGATGCTAATAGATTTAGATTCTTAACCAATAAAAATAATGAAATAGTTATCTCTGGTAATATAAAGTACAATAAAAATATTACTTTAAATATAAAACGATGCGATTATTCATTAAGAAAAAATGATTTTGTTTTCGTGGCTGGAAGTACAAGAAAAGGTGAAGATGAAATTATAATAGATATATATAATGAAATGTCTAAAAAATTTGATTTTATTAAATTTTTTCTTGCTCCGAGACATTTGTCAAGAATAAGTATTATAAGTAAAGTACTTAAACGTAAAAAAATTAAATTTTCTTTTTTTTCATCAAAAATTTTTGATAACAATTTTATTTTGGTTGATATTTTTGGAGAATTACAAAATATATATTTTGTTTCAGACGTATGTTATATTGGAGGTTCTATGGTTGAAAAAGGAGGACAAAATCCTATAGAGCCTGCAGCATATGGAAAACCTGTTTTATTTGGTAAAAATATGTACAATTTTAAAGTAGAAGCTGAAAATCTTATAAAAAATGGTGGTGGATTAATTGTTAAAAATTCAAGAGATTTATTTTGTAAAATAAGTGAATTTATATTAAATAAAAGATTAGTATTAGATATTGGACAAAATGCTTTAAAAACAGTGAAATCTCAAAAAGATTTTGTTGATTTTACGATAAAAAAGATAAAGGAAAATTTAAAAAATGTACAATAATAAATATTTTACTATGATAATTAGTTTGATATGCTATATTATAAATAAAACTCTAAGAACTGTATCATTGAATGATACAATTCGTTATACAAAACCATCAATTTATTCCTTTTGGCATGGAAATTTGTTACCTATGATGATGTTTAATCAAAATAATAATATAGTTGTTATGGTTAGTTTATCCGATGATGGTGAGATTTTGTCAAAGGTGTTAGAAGATTTTGGATACTTAATCGTTAGAGGTTCATCAAATAAAAGTGGTAGTAAAGCTTTAATAAAATTTATGGAGTATGCTCGTAATGGATATAATCTTGCAATTGCTGCAGATGGTCCTAGAGGACCTTATCATAAACTAAAAGTTGGTGTTATTTATGTTGCTAAGAAAACAAAAATACCATTGATTCCTATAAGTTGTTCTTCAAGTAAAAAAATTACACTTACTAAAACATGGGATAATACTGTAATTCCATTACCTTTTTCAAAACTAGTACAGATTTATGGTAAGCCTATATACATAAACAATCATGACAATATTGAAGAAAAAATAGATATTGTGGAGAAACAGTTAAATCAATTATTTGAATTTACAAATAAATATTATTGGAGTAAGGACTTATTAAAATATTTAGAATATCATCCTTCACCCAAAATTTTAATAATTCAGCCAGGAAGAATAGGCGATATAATATTTTCATTGCCTATCCTTTCTAAAATCAAAAAAAAATATTCCAACGCAAGTTTGAGTTGGCTTGTAGATAGTCAATATTTTGAAATTTTAGAAGGTAATATATGGTTAGATAACATTTTTTTATGGGATAGAAAACAAATTTCTTATAGACATTACAAAAATTTATATAGACAGTTAAGAAATAATAAATTTGATTTAAGTATAGATCTACAGTGTCTTGCTAAATCAGCATTGTTTGTTAAGCTTGCGGGCTCAAAATTTAAAATAGCGTCTTCCGCAGTAAACGGTATGAAAGAATTTTCATGGTTATTTTCAAAAGAAATCAAAGCTCCTAAAACATATCATTGTATCAACTGTAATTTAAAAGTTGCAAAATATTTAGGATGCGAAGATAAAATTGATTTTGCAAATTCAATAATGATATCAGAAACTAGTTTTAAAAGTATGGAAAGTAAACTTTTACAAAAGAAAATCAATTTTCAAAAGATAATAGGTATTCATGCAGGTGCTACTTGGGCATCAAAAAGATGGAGTATTTATAAATTTGCAATTTTAGCAAAAAAATTAAAAGTAGAATTAAATGCAGATGTTGTATTTATTGGTATCAAAAGTGACAATATTAATAAAGAAGTAATAAAGAATGTTGGAGTTGATATGATTGACAAATTTTCTTTAAAGGAACTGTGTGCTTTTTTAAAAATATGTAAAGTTTTTATTGGTAATGAATCTGGGCCTATACATATTGCAACAGCTTTTAATACACATGCAGTAGCCATACTTGGACCCACAAATTCAAATCGTACAGGTCCATACAAAGGAAACACTAAAGTTCTACAGCACCATATTGATTGTCAACCTTGTAGAAATAAAAACTGTAAAAAATTAACATGCATGGAAAATATTAGTGTTGCAGAGGTTTTTGAGGAAGTTAAATTAAAGTTTACTAATTTTGAAAATAGGATACAAGGAGAATAAAAAATAATGAGTCAAAAATCATTAGGTAATACTTCAGAACTTCAAATTGAAAGATTAAAATTTAAGCCAATACTTCCAAATACATTAAAGAATAATTTTTTTAACATAAAAATTATTAAGGAAAAAATAACACATTCAGCATCATTGTATCATGAAGATCAAATAAAAAACATTTTCAAAAACATTTATGGATTACCTATAATATCCTTCAAAAAGTGTCAAAATGTTGTAATAAAAAAAAACATTAATAAAAAAATAAATGTTGCGGTAGTTTTTTCTGGTGGTGCAGCACCAGGTGGACATAATGTTATTGCTGGTCTTTTTGATGGATTAAAAAAGCTTAATAATAAAAATACTTTAATTGGTTATCTTTATGGGCCAATTGGTATATTAAAGAACAAATATAAGAAATTGCAAAGGTCAGTTATTGAAAAATATAGAAATACTGGTGGTTTTGATTGTATAGGTTCAGGGAGAACAAAAATAGAAACATACGAAGATCTTTATACAATAGAGAAAAACCTTAAAATGTCTAAAATTGATGCTTTAGTAATGATAGGTGGAGATGATACAAATACAAACGCTGCAATATTATCAGAATATTTAAAACAGAAAAAAATAAATAAATGTATTATAGGTATCCCAAAAACTATTGATGGTGATTTAAAAAATAAGTATATTGAAACTTCATTTGGTTTTGATACAGCAACAAAAATATATTCTAATATTGTAGGAAATATTTGTAGAGATGTTAATTCATCACATAAATACTGGCATTTTATACGTCTTATGGGTAGGAGTGCTTCTCATATTACTTTAGAAGTTGCTTTAAAAACGCATCCTAATATTCTTATAATTGGTGAAGAAATATTTAAAAAAAATATGACACTTAATAAAATTGTTGAGAATATAGTTTTAATCATATTAAAACGTCAGAATCAAGGAAAAAATTTTGGTGTTGTTCTGTTATCTGAAGGTATTGTGGAATTTATTCCAGAATTAAAAGAACTTATTTTTGGTATAAATGATATCCTTATAAAAAAAGCAAAAATTTTAGATAAAATTTTATTATTACAAGACAAAAAAAGAATTATACTAGATAATCTTCCAAAAAAACTAGCTTTTTTAATGACAACATTACCACAAGAAATAGCCCTACAATTGATATTGGACAGAGATCCTCATGGTAATGTTATAATGTCTGCGATTGAAGTGGAAAAACTTTTAATTCAAATGGTACAAGAAAAAATATCAAAACTAGCTAACAAAAAAAACAAACATAAATTTTTACCTATTGCACATTTTTTTGGATATGAAGGTCGTTGTGGAATGCCGTCAAATTTTGATGCAAATTATGCTTATGCTTTAGGTTATAATGCTGTTTTGCTTATCATTCATAATTTAACTGGTTATATGTCTTGTATAAAAAATCTTACAAAACCAGCAAATAAATGGAAATGTTTCGGTATACCAATTACAATGATGATGAACATAGAAAAAAGAAATGGCAATAAAAAACCTGTTATACAAAAAACATTAGTTGATTTAAATGGTAGACCATTCAAAAAAATGATAAGTGAAAGAAATAAGTGGGCATTTAGTGAAAACTATATTTCACCTGGACCAATACAGTATTTTGGAACCGCAAAAATAACTGATGAAATAACAAAAACATTACAATATGAACAATCTTAAAAAATTTTGTGTTATAATTTTTGCAATCATCGTACTGAAAAAAACTTTTAGAAAACTAAAGATATAAAACATATATGGAGCTAAGGGGGCTCGAACCCCTAGCCTTTTGCATGCCATGCAAATACTCTACCATTGAGCTATAGCCCCTTGCAGAATAAATACTATTAAAAATTAGAAAATATAGCAAATAAAATACATGATTTTTAATAGCAATTAATAAAAATATTCGATCCCCATCAGTAAGCATTTATTTTATTTAATATTATTGACATATTTTATAATATATACTAGCATTCTATCTATATATCTTTGTATATGAAATTATGAGTAAATTATAAAATTCCTTTTGTTCAAAAAAAGAAGGCTAATAATCGATGTCTTTAAAAGTTCTTGCAGGTATAGTTAAGGGTAGGAAACTAAAAACACCATCATATAATACTTTATCCATACGGCCAATTCTTGGTAGAATAAAAAAATCGATTTTTGATATAATACAAGCTAAACTTAAAAATTCAATATTTATTGATTTATTTGCAGGGGTTGGTACTGTTGGTATTGAAGCTCTTTCTCGTGGAGCAAAGAGAGTAACGTTTGTGGATATAAATGATGTTTCTTTATCTATCATTAGACATAATATAGATGTGTTAGGATTTAATAATGTGAGAATTGTTAAATGCAATATAATGAAAAATTTGCAGATGTTTTTATATGAGAAATATGATATAATTTTCATGGGTCCGCCATATAACAGTAAAAAATATGATATAGAGATGTGCCATGTTTTAAGAGATATAGTACGGTATAATATTTTAAAAGATGATTCGATTTTAATAGTTCAAAAACATATAAAGGAACATGTTGGTGATGTATATGGGCTTGAATGTTTTAGAATTAAAAAATATGGTGACACCATTATTTCTTTTTATAAAAAAAATTAACATAAATAGAATTAGATGGTAACAATAAATGAAATATAGTTTTAAAATAAGTTATTCAAGAATAAATACATATCTGTTTTGTCCATATAAGTATAAATTTGTATATTTAGATAATATCAGAACGCCAGCTAATCCAGATGTCACTTTTGGACATATAATTCATAAATCATTGGAGAAATTTCATTATAACAATAAATATTCGCGTAATATTCTTTTTACATGTTATAATAATTCTTGGAGGAACGATGGATTTATCAGTTCGCAGCAAATATTTGAATATTATAAACGTGGTGAACGATTACTCGAAAATTATTATAAAACTTTTTGTAAATCAAAAACAGAAATTTTATATGTTGAAAAGGCATTTAATACAAATATAAGAGAATATAAATTTATTGGTATTATTGATAGAATTGATAAACATATTGACGGTGCATATGAGATTATAGATTATAAAACTCATCTAAAAATATGGAATCAAGAAAAAATAGATAAAGATTTACAATTAAGTCTTTATGCTTATGCTTATAAAAATATTTTTGGTTTTTATCCAGATAAAATATCTATTTATTTTTTATCATGGGATGAAAAAATTTATACAAAGAGATCTGAAAAAATGATATTAGATGCAATGAATGTTGCCATAGAAGCAGCAAAAAATATAATATCTGAAAATTTTAAACCTGATACTTCAAAATGTACAATATGCGACTTCAAATTTATATGTCAATATTCTGAATATAGAACAAATAAAAAATAAATATATAGGTTATTATAAAACAAAACATGACACCATTAACTGTAATAAAGTTCGGTGGTAGTTTAGTAAAAGATTTACAAATTCATAGTAAATTGATTAGTGAAATTTCAAAAATTTCACATAAACAGAAAGTTATTTTAGTACATGGTGGTGGATATGAAATCAATATGTTACTTAAAAAATTTTCTATAACATCAAAATTTGTTGATGGATTGAGATTTACGGATTTAGCTACATTAAGTATTGTAGAAATGGCATTAAGTGGTAAAGTAAATAGAGCTTTAACAACAGAATTTATAAAAAATGGAGCTAATGCTGTTGGTATATCAGGTAAAGATGGTAAAAGTGTGATATGTAAGCAGATTAAACATCTTGGATATGTTGGTAAACCTATCAAAATGAATAAAAAACTTATAGGAATGTTAATAAGGATGAGATTTATGCCTGTCATAGCTTCAATTGCTTCAGATGTTAATGGCAATGTTTTGAATGTTAATGCCGATGTATTAGCATCTTATATAGCAATAATTTTCAAAGCATACAGACTTATATTCCTAACGAATGTTCCTGGTATACTTGATAAAAATGGAAACATAATTAAAGAAATTAATATTGAAAATATAGATGATATGATAAATTGTGGTACAATAACTGGTGGAATGCTTCCTAAAATTAAAAGTTCTATGGAATCTGTTAAAAATGGTGTGAGTGAAGTATGGATAACGTGTGGAACAACTGGTATAATGGAAATAAGAGGATCATTAATAAAATGAATATTAAACAAATCGAAAATCGATATTATATGCATACATACAATCGGAATAATTTAGTTGTAAAAAAAGCTAAAGATCAATTTATTTGGGATATTTATAAAAACAGATATTTAGATTTTTTTTCTGGGATAGGAGTATGTGGTGTAGGTCATTCTAATAAAAATGTTATAAAAGCTATAAAAACACAATTAAAAAAATTTATTCATATTTCAAATTTGTATTATGCGCCTATACAAATTAAATTAGCAAAATTACTTACTAGAAAAATATTTTCAAACGCAAAAATTTTTTTTTCGAATTCTGGTGCTGAAGCAAATGAATGTGCAATAAAACTTACAAGAAAATGGGGAGCATTGAATCCATCAAAAAATGGTAACAGATATGAAATTATATGTTTCAATAATTCATTTCATGGTAGAACAATGTCCACACTTTCTGCAACAGGACAAAATAAATTTCATAATTATTTTAAACCTTTACAAGATAAGTTTGTTTTTGCAGAAATTAATAAAATTAATTCTGTAATAAAACTTATAAATGAAAAAACAGTTGCTATTATGATAGAACCTATACAAGGTGAAGGTGGTATTATTGTTTCTGAAAAGTCGTTTTTGAAAGAATTAAGAAAAATTTGCAATAATGAAAATCTTATTTTAATTTTTGATGAAGTGCAATGTGGAATTGGACGTACTGGAAAATTTTATGCTTTTGAAAATTATGATATTATTCCAGATATTGTTACTGTGGCAAAATCATTAGCTAATGGTTTGCCTTTAGGAGCAACTATTGCAAGTGAAAGGTGTGCTGAAACATTTGTGTATGGTGACCATGGGTCTACTTTTGGAGGTAATCCTATTTCATGTGCATCTGCAGTTGCTGTATTAAAAATTATGAACACAAAGTTTTTGAATAATTCTTTGAAAATTGCCAAATATTTTCGTAAAAAATTAGAGGATTTAAAAAATAAACATTCAATCATAAAAGAAATTAGAGGAGTTGGTTTAATGTTAGGTATTGATCTTGACATCAATAATGGTCAAAAAATTGTTGAACTTTGTATGAATAATGGTTTAATCATTAATTGTACACATGAAACTGTAATACGATTTTTACCACCACTTATAATTACAAAAGAAGATGTAAACTATGCTGTAAAAATTTTAGATAAAGTTTTAGCTGATGTTACTTTTTAATATTAAAAATACTGGAGAAATTTAAAATGAAAAACAAATCTAAATTTAAAAAAATAGTTGTGGCTTATTCTGGCGGTCTTGACACATCTATTATTTTGTTGTGGTTGAAAGAACATTATAATTGTGAAATTATAGCTTGTTGCGTTGATGTTGGACAACATCAACAATTCAAAAAATTATATGATAAAGTTAAAAAAGATGGAGCATCAAAATTACGTATAGTTGATGCAAAAGAAGAATTTGTGACTGAATATATTTATCCAGCTATAATGGCAAACGCATTGTACGAAGATAAATACTATTTAGGATCAGCACTTTCAAGACCTGTAATTGCAAAAGCAATTGCCAATATTGTAAAAGAAGAAAATGCTGATGCTGTTTGTCATGGAGCAACTGGTAAAGGAAATGATCAAATAAGATTTGAACTTGCATTCAAAGCATTAATACCAAATATAAAAATTATCGCACCATGGAGAGAATGGAATATACAGTCAAGAGCAGATGCTATTAACTATGCTAAGGAAAAAAATATTGAAATACCTATAACAAAATCAAAACCATATTCTTCAGATGCAAATTTATGGCATATTTCTTATGAAGGTGGAATTTTAGAAAATTTAAAAACAAAATATGATGAATCTATGTTTGAAATGACTGTTTCTCCAGAAAGTGCTCCTGATAAACCAACGTATATTACTATAATGTTTGAAAGAGGTATTCCTGTTGCAATTAATGGTGAAAAATTACAACCAATTGAACTGATTTCTGTGTTAAATAAAATTGCTGGAGCAAATGGTATAGGAAGAATGGATATTGTTGAAGATAGACTTGTTGGAATAAAATCAAGGGGAGTGTATGAGTGTCCAGCAGCTGTTGTTTTATATACAGCACATAAGGAGCTTGAATCAATTACTATTGATCGTGATACACTACAATTTAAACATTTTTTATCATCTGAATATGCTAGAATAGTGTACAATGGTTTATGGTTTTCAAATTTAAAAGAAGCTTTTGATGCGTTTGTTATTACAACCCAGAAATATGTTACTGGTGATATAGAATTGAAACTTTATAAAGGAAATGTTATTTCATCTGTAAAAAATTCAAAATTTTCATTATATTTTGAAAAACTTGCAACTTTTGAAAAAGATGAAATGTATAATCATAAGGATGCTGAAGGGTTTATTAATTTGTGGGGATTGCCTCTTAAAATTCAATCAATGTTTAGAAAATAGTAAAAGTTTTTTGTGTAAGTCAATTTATATTGGTTTTTATTGAATTAAATTTTGAGTATAAAAAAAATTGTTTAGTAGTTAGTAAGTGGTTGTATTGTAGTAATTTTACGTAGGAATTTATATATATTATTATGATTGACAAGTTTTTATAGTAATAAAAGTTTTTTGTACACTTATCGATATAGTGTTTTGGTTAATGATAAAATTATAAGCAATTAATGTAATTCAAATTTTTCTTCTAAAAATAATATATAAAATATGTCTTAATATTAGTATGCTTTCATATTGATTATTAAAAAATAGTTTTTTTACAATTTTTATTTAGTATTAAAATTCTGTCTTTTCATAAATTAAAATTAATAATTATTTTAAAATATTTTTTATATTTTATGAATGCGAGTTTAATATTAAGGACATTTGCTAAAAAAAATGTCAAAAATAAACGAAATATTATCGATATACTAAAAAAGGTTTTTTAAAAATGTTTATAAAAGATATACAAAAAAAATTATCGTCAGTAGAAAACGCAGTTAAAGATATTAAAGATGGTAAAATGATTATTGTTATTAATGATTCTGATGCCGAAAATGTTGGTGACCTAGTTTGTTCATCAGAAAAAATTACTCCTACAATTATAAATTTTATGACAAAATATGCAAGAGGTACAATTTATATTTCAATGAAACATGATAGACTTGAAGAACTTGGAATAAAAAATATGGTTGAAATTTCAACCCAAAAAAATCGATGTTCTTTTACTGTGTCTGTTGACTATAAAATAGGAACAACAGGTATATCAGCTTATGATAGAGCAATTACAATTAAAAAACTTATTACTAAGAATTCAAAAGAACATGATTTTTTTAAACCTGGACATGTGTTTCCTTTAAAATATAAAGAAGGTGGAGTTTTAATTAGATCTGGACATACAGAAGCCGCAGTTGATTTAGTTGTGATTGCAGGACTTTATCCATCTGGAGTTATATGCACAATAATGAATGATGATGGTTTGATTTTGAAAAACAAAGAATTATTAAAATTTTCAAGGAAACATAATTTAAATTTAATAACAATCAAAGAACTTATAAGTTATAGATGTTGTAGTGAAAAAAATATAGAAAAAATTGTTAAGGTTGATTTTCCAACAAAATTTGGAAAATTTAAACTTATTTTATTTAAAGATGTGATAACAAAAACTTCTCACATTGCACTTATAAAAGGTAATGTTGAATCACAAAAAAATATCTTGGTAAGGGTCCATTCTTCTTGTGAAACTGGAGATGCCCTTCACTCTTTAAGATGTGATTGTGGTACACAACTTTCTTTAGCTATGGAAACTATTAATAAAAAAGGTATAGGAGTAATTTTATATATGCATCAAGAAGGAAGAGGGATAGGACTTACAAATAAACTAAAAGCGTATCATTTACAAGAAAAAAAAGGAATGGATACTGTGGCAGCTAATATTGCTCTTGGATTTAATCCAGATTTAAGGGATTATAGAATAGCAGCTCAGATACTTTTGTATCTCGGAATAAAAAACATTAATATTATGACTAATAATCCAAAAAAAGTAAAAGAACTCGAAAAATATGGCTTAAAAATTGTTAAAAGAATTGCTATAGAAGTTAACTCTACAAAATATAATGAAAAATATTTAAAAACAAAAAAAGAAAAAATGGGACATATTTTGCAAAAAATATAAGATTTTAAACATCAAGGATATCATGCTAAAAAATATTAAATTTTAATGAAGAATAAATAATACTCGTAAAAATTCCATAATTTTTATAAAAAAATCATACGGATAATTTTAATGTCAAGGATTCTCATTACAGGAGCAAACGGTTTTATAGGTAGTCATATTGTAGAAACACTTATTGCAATGAAGAATCATCATATTATATGTGTTGTAAGAAAAACGTCAAATTTAAAATGGATAAAAAAATTATCAGTAGAATACAGATATGGTGATTTAGTCGATAAAAATTTTTTAAATACAATAGTCGAAAACGTTGATATTATTATTCATTGTGCTGGTATTATACGTGCAGTTAATAAAAATGAATATTTTAAAATAAATAGTAAAGTTACAAAAAATTTATGTACAGCAATTTTAAAAAAAAACCACAATTTAAAAAAAATGATTTTTATTTCATCACAAGCAAGTATGGGACCGACAATGATGACGAGTAATATAAAAAAGATGTATGATACTTGTAATCCTATTTCTAGTTATGGATTGAGCAAGTTTATTGCAGAATCAGAAATAAAAGAAACACTTTACAATAAAGTTCCTTATACAATTCTTAGACCAGCTGCGGTATATGGACCAAGAGATAAAGATATTTTTATACTTTTTAATTTAATACATAAACATTTAAAACCAATTACTATAACAAAAAGATTATTACAACTTGTCTATGTAAAAGATGTTGCAAATTCTGTTGCTGCTTGTCTAGAAAATAAAAAAACAGATAATAACGTTTATTATCTTGCGAATTCTGAGATATATACTTGGGAAGATATAGGTAATGTCATAGCATCATCCGTTGGAATTAAAACAATTCCATTGCCAATTCCAAATTTTATTTTAAAATTTGTTGGATTAGCATATGAATTGTTTTCTTATATAAGTAAAAAACCTGTAATATTAAATAGTCAAAAAATTGATGAACTTCTTCAAAAATATTGGATAGCGGATACAGATCCTGCTAAAAATGATTTAAATGTTAAGTTTACTTCTCTTGAAGTTGCATCTAAAATAACATACAATTGGTATTTATTGAATGGTTTTTTTAGATAACTATTTTGATAACTGATAAATATAAAAAAATTAAAATAGGAGAATGTGAAAATGGAAATTGATGTTTTTAAGAAGTGTTTTAATTTTCATATTGTTGATAAGCTAAAAAAAGCCGGTTTTTATCCGTATTTTCATAAAGTAGAATCTCGACAAGGACCTGAGATTATTATTAATGGCGCAAAAAAAATAGTAGTTTGTTCTAATAATTATTTAGGGCTTGCAAATCATCCTAAGGTAGTAGAAGCTTCGATATTAGCTATAAAAAAATATGGAACATCTTGTACAGGATCTAGACTTCTTAATGGAACAAACGATTTACATGAAAAAGTCGAAAAAAAATTTGCAAAATTTGTTAATAAAGAGGATGCTATACTTTTTACTACTGGACATCATTCTAATTTAGGAGCACTTTCAAGTTTAGTCGGTAAAAATGAGGTCTTTATTACAGATAAATTAGATCATGCTTCAATTATAGACGGATGTCGTTTATCTTTTGGAGAAATGGTAAGATTTAAACACAATAATATGGAAGATCTTGAAAGACAACTTTTAAAACATAAAAATAAAGCTATGATGATTGTAGTTGATGGTATTTTTAGTATGGGAGGAGATATTGCAAATCTTCCCGAGATATCAAATCTTGCAAAACAATATGGAGCAAGAGTTTTTATAGATGAAGCTCACTCATTTGGGGTAATAGGAGAAAATGGTAAAGGAATTGGAGAATATTTTAATATGGGCGAAAATATTGATGTACTAATGGCTACTGCTTCTAAATCTTTGGCATCAATAGGTGGTTTTATTGCAAGTAAATCTAAAGTTATTAATTATATCAAACATAATGCTAGAACTATGATTTTTACTGCAAGTCTTCCACCAGGATGTGTTGGTGCTATAGATGCTGCTTTAGATTTACTTATTTCAGAACCTAATAGGAGAATTGTTTTAATTAGCAATGCAAATAAAATAAGAAAAGCCTTTAAATCAATGGGTTATAATACGAATTCTTCACATTCACCAATTATTCCATTAGTTGTAGGTAGTGATTTGATAGCATTTAAAATGTGGAAAATGCTTTTTGATGAAGGAATATTTGCTTCACCAGTAGTTACACCTGCAGTTCCTGAAGGACAATCAATAATAAGGACAAGTTATATGGCCACTCATTCAGATTCACAATTAAATTTTGTTCTTGAAAAATTCAAAAAAGTAGGTAAGAAATTTGGAATAATATAATTATTTATTAAAAACTTTTGGAGTTTTATGTTAAAAATGAGAATTGTAAAAATATTTAATAATAAACAGTTTATGCAGTTTGTACGTTTACCATGGAAAATCTATTCAGGAGTTAAACAATGGGTACCACCTTTAATTTCTGATGTTATATATACATTATCAGAAAATAAAAATCCTTTTTGGATGCATGCAAAACGACAACTTTTTTTGGCTTATGATAAAAATAATGATGTTGTTGGTAGAATTGTAGCTATAATAGATTATAGTTACATATCGTTTCATAATGACAAATGTGGTTTTTTTGGTTTTTATGAATGCATCAATGATTTAGAAGTTGCTATGAATCTTTTTATATCTGCTGAAAATTGGTTGAAAGATCAGAATATATATAAAATGATTGGACCTATGAATCCATCAATAAATTATGAATGTGGATTTTTGTATGATGGTTTTAATATTAACCCTAGTTTCATGATGCCTTATACACATAAATATTATTTACAACTTGTTGAAAAATCTGGTTTAAAGAAAATAAAGGAATTATATGCTTATAATATGAATATTATGAAAAATTTAGAATTGGAAGAAAGACTAAAAAAAATTGTTATTATGACGAAGAAAAGAATTCCAACATTGAGAATTAGAAACATTCAAAAAAAAACATATAAAGAAGATTTAAATACTATAATATCAATATACAATTGTGCCTGGGAAGAAAATTGGGGTTTTATACCGTATAGTATGGATGAATTTTTATCAATTGCAACTAGGTTAAAAACGATTATCGATCCTGAAATGATTTTGATTGCTACTATTGATGATTTACCTATCGGAATAATTATTTCCTTACCTGATTATAATCAAGTTTTGAAAAGAATTAATGGAAAATTATTTCCAATAGGTCTTTTGAAAATTTTATATTATAGAACAAAAATAGATAGTTTAAGACTTGTAATTATGGGTATTATAAAAGGATATAGACATAAAGGAATAGCAGCTGTTATGTGTGAAAAAGGATTAGAAAATGCCATTAGATTAGGATATAAACATTGCGAATTTTCATGGATACTTGATAATAATATAATGACGCAACATATTGCAGAAATAATGAATGCTAAGATTTATAAAAAATATGCAATATATAGCAATAAATAATAGTTATTAAAGATGTTTCATTAGGTATTTAAAATTATAATTTTGTTTTATCTTTTTTTAACTATAATTTTTATATTGAATATGTATTATATATTCAAAAACATTTTTTATATAACTGTAAAGCACATAAAACTCATTTTTTTATAAAAGAAATAGTTGAAATGTCTAAAAGAACAAACCTTCAAAACTATATCGAATACTTTATTGTTAAAATTGTTATTTTTTTTTTCAGATTCTTTTCTATCAACATCTCAATAAAATTCAGCCAATGTATAGCGGTTTTCATATATTATTTTGTTCCTATTAGAAAAAAACATATTTTAAAAATGCTTACAATATCTTTTCCTGAAAAATCAACTACAGAAATAAGATTTATAGCAAAAAATGTATATAAAAATTTTCTAAGAACAATAGTTGAAGTTATATATTTTCCTATAATGTCATATAGAGAAATAAAAAAGCTATTAATTTGTACAAATGCGCATTTGATAAAAGATTTTTATACAGCAGGAAAGGGAATAGTTTTAATGTCAGCACATTTAGGAAATTGGGAACTTGCGGCATTAATATTTTCGAAAATATATCCTATATCTGTAATTGTTGCAAATCAAGCAAATCAATTTGTGAATAAGATAATAAATGATATTCGTACTCAAAAAGATTATAAAACTATCAATAAAGATAATATGAACATTAAAACGATTTTAAAATGTTTAAAAAAAAATGAAATACTTGCAATTTTATCTGATCAAGATGCTGGACAAAATGGTGTTTTTGTACCATTCTTTGGACGTTTAGCGTCAACTCCAAAAGGTGCAGCGTATTTTGCAATTACAGCAAAATGTCCTATAATTATTGCATTAAGTACAAGACAAAAAAATGGAACTATTAAAGTTGAATTTACAGAAGTTCCAATGCCAAATACTGGTAACAAAGAAACTGATATTAAAATAATTAACAGCTTTTACTCTAAAAAGCTCGAAGAGGCTGTACGTAAAAATCCTGAACAGTGGTTTTGGTTCCACCGTAAATGGAATACACGTCCAACAATTTCTAAAAAATTGACAAGTTAAAATGAATATGTTAAAAGTTGGCTCTCTGGATTAATAGCGGGGTGGAGCAGTCCGGCAGCTCGTCAGGCTCATAACCTGAAGGTCGCAGGTTCAAATCCTGCCCCCGCAATTGTTGCAAGTTCTTTTGATAAGGTAATATTGGAGGAGTGTGTGATCATATGTTTGACAGGTCTTTGTTGTTCTGGAAAAGATACTCTTGCAGAATATATTGTAAAAAAATATCAATACAAACATTATTCACTATCAAATATAATAGTGAATATGCTTATGAAAGATTGTATTGAACCTACAAGAGAAAATCTTATATCATTTGCTGTTGAATTGAGAAAAAAGGAAGGCAATGGAATACTTGCAAAAAAAGTATTAGAAAAGATTGATGATAATAGTAATTACTGTATAAGTTCAATAAGGCACCCTGATGAAATTAAGGAAATAAGAAAAATTTGGTATAGTATTTTAATAAATGTTTATGCATCGCAAAATATACGTTTTAGAAGAATGTGTAAAAGGAAAAGAATAGGAGATCCTAATACACTGGATGCTTTTATTAAACTAGAAAATCTAGAAAATAAAATATCTTGTCAACAGAAGGTCATTGATATGTCCGATATTATGTTCTCTAATGATTCTAATAATATAGTTGATTTTGAAATTGCTGTTGAGAAATTATTTAAAAATATTGAAGATTTTAAATCTACATAAATGTTTCTTTTATACAGCATAAAACATGATGTTACAATGTTTTATAGAAAATGTGTAACACAATTTTGCTGTGTGTTTTTTTGTTTTTATGAATAATTGTTTTCTGGTGCGGTACCCAAGTGGTAAGGGATCAGTCTGCAAAACTGTTATTCGTCGGTTCAATTCCGACCCGCACCTTTTTATTTTAAGTTATTTGCCCGGTTAGCTCAGTTGGTTAGAGTACTTTCTTGACATGAAAGAGGTCAGAAGTTCAAGTCTTCTACCGGGCAATTCTAATAATAATTTATACATAATGAAAAAAAAATTGTGTTTGAGTCAATTTAAAACTCCGTTATTTGATACTCTTTTAGCTCATGCTAAAAGAGACGTTGTTTCTTTTCATTGTCCAGGTCATAAAAATGGTAGAAGTATTGATAAAGTTTTAAAAGATTATACTGGTGATGGAGTTTATAAGTTTGATGTAACTGTTTTTGATGAAGTTGATTCATTACATGATCCAATTGGACCTATAAGACGAGCACAAGAACTTATGGCACAGGCTTATGGTGTAAAATATTCTTTTTTTTTAGTGAATGGTACCTCAGTTGGAAATATAGCTATGTTTCTTGCAGCATGTGATTCTGGTGATTCAATAATAGTGTCAAGAAATTCACATAAATCTGTTATATCAGGAATAATTCTTTCAGGTGTTTGGCCAATTTGGATTCAACCAAAGATTGATCAAAATTTAGATTTAATTTTTAATACAACTTACGAACAAATTAAAGATGCATTAGATAAATATCCAGAAGCAAAAGGTGTATTTATTACAAGTCCAACATATAATGGAGTTGCCACTGGATTAAATAAAATTGTCAATTTATGTCATAAAAGAAATAAAATAGTGTTGGTTGATGAAGCACATGGAGCACATTTGCATTTTAATGAGCAACTACCAGAATCTGCAGTAGAGACTGATGCTGATTTATGTGTACAATCAACACATAAGATTTTATCAGCTATATCACAAGGATCAGTATTGCATTTTAACTCAAAACTCATTGAGTTTAATAGAGTTAAAAAAGTAGTTTCAATGCTTCAAACTACAAGCCCAAGTTATTTAACGCTTGCTACTCTTGATTTAGCAAGAAGACAGGTGTTTTTATATGGTAGAGAAAATTTTAATAAAATTATAAAAATTGCAGAATATGGACGTTCATATATAAATAATAATATACAGACAATGAAATGTTTTACGCGCAAAGAAGTTCAAAAATTAGGTTTTGACTTAGATGTTACAAAGTTAACTATAAATGTTACAAAAACAGGTCTTTCTGGTTATGAAATAGAAAAAATTTTGGCAAAAAAGTACAATGTCCAGCTTGACTATGCAGATTTGTTCAATTTGGTTGCAATTATGGGTGAAGGATCTAATAAATCAGATGTTGAAATTTTGGTAAAGGCTCTTGAAAGTATTAGCAGAAAATATCATGGTGAACAGAAAAATTGGATACTTAAAATACCATCACTTGCCACTGAAATGGTTATGATGCCAAGGGAAGTATTTCTTTCAAATAAAACTAAAAGTATTAGTTTAAAAAAAGCTGTAGGACATGTTGCTGCACAGACACTTACACCTTATCCTCCTGGTATCCCAATTGTTATTCCAGGAGAAAGAATCACACAAGAAATACGTGATTATCTTATGGATATGTCTGCAAAGGATATAAGAATAAGTGGTCAAGAAACTGAGATGTTAAAAACAGTAAAAGTTTTTACAAGTCAGTAGGGAAAAAAAATGAATAAAAAAAATATAATGAACTTCAAAAAAATACTTATACAAAAAAAAACTGAAATTTTGAATAAAACAAATAATATTGAAATGGAAATTAATACTGGATTAAATATTAGTTGTGGCGATGAAATAGATACAGCAAGTCAAAACAGTACAAAGGAAATTTATTTTGAACTTATTGAAAATGAGAGAGTAATTCTCAATAGTATAAACGATGCTTTAATAAAAATAGAAAAAAATACCTATGCTAAGTGTGAAAACTGTAATAATATTATTCCAATAGAAAGATTAAAAGCAATTCCGTGGACAAAATATTGTATTAAATGTCAAGAAAAATTAGAAAACCCAAAAAAAAGGCTTAGAAGATGTTAGATTTTTTATTCAAAATAATTCATACTTTTTTCACAACTTTTAAATTTTGGATTAGAAGTGTATTGTTATTTGTATTTATATTATCTATTGGTTTTATTGTGAAAAAATATGTTGCAAAAGAAGTTAGAAATGTATTTATAAAAATTGGACTTGTTTTACCAGAAAGTATGTCCACTATTTTTAGTGGATATGTTTCATTTTGGTTTTTTCTTATGGCTTTATATACAGTTACTTTAAAATTATCAATAAATAAAACATATCCAATTATATGGAAATTTTTTTATGGTATTTTTGCATTTTCAATAGTTATTTTAGTTGCATTAATTATTTCAAGATTATTTAGAAACTATATTCATGAAAAAATAGGATCAAATATAATAAAGTTTAGCATAATATTCATTGGATTAATATTGATATTAAATCAAGCTGGAATAAAGTTAACTCCTATTTTTACAGCACTAGGAATAAGTTCAGCTGCTATAGCCTTAGCTCTTCAAGATACTCTCGCAAATTTTTTTGCAGGGATAAATATTCTTGCTAATAAACGAATTTCAAAAAATGACTACATAAAAATTGACTCAGGGTATGAAGGAACAGTAATTGAACTTAACTGGAGGACAACACTTATTAGAGAAATTTCAAATGCTATTATTATTGTCCCTAACTCTAAGATATCATCTTCAATAGTGACAAGTTTTCAATATCAAAGATCAGAAATTATGACATCTATTAGATGTGGAGTAGCATATGGTAGTAATTTAGATCACGTTGAAAAAGTTGCAAAAATGGCTACTCAGGAAGTAATAGATAAATATGAAAATTTTATAAAAACTTATACTCCTACAGTTAGATTTACAGGTTTTTCAGATTCTTCAATAAATTTTGCTTTGTTTTTTAAAATCAAAGATATTTACTCTAAAATTTATTTACAAAGTGAGGTATTAAAAAACTTATATAAAAAATTTAACGAAGAAAGAATAGAGATACCATTTCCACAAATGGTTGTTAAATTAGCAAATAAACAAGAAAATATAAATATTTTGGAAAAACAAATCCGGGGCGTAGCTTAGATGGTGCAGAGCACTCGGTTCGGGACCGTGAGATCACTGGTTCAAATCCAGTCGCCCCGAGAGTTCTAATTAGTTTTATTTTTATGCTTAATGCCCTGATAGCTTAAATTGGATAAAGCAGATCCGTCCTAAGGATAAGATTGGAGGTTCAAGTCCTCTTCAGGGTATGTAAAGTATTTTATAACTTGTTAGCATATTATTGTACTACTAATTTAAAATTATGGTGTTTGATTGATCAAAAAATTATTAAAATTTAATATTATGAATTCAATTTTTGCTTCTAAAAAAATTTTTTGAAACATGTTATCAGGGTATTTGATATGTGTTATAACTTTTTTTATTCCGGCATTTACCATAGCTTTTGCACATAGTATACACGGTGAATGAGTACAATAGAGAGTTGAATTTTTAATACTTATTCCGTGATAGCTACCTTGTATGATTGCGTTTTGTTCAGCATGGATCGCTCTACATATTTCGTGTTTTTGCCCTGATGGTATGTTTAATTTATTTCTTAAACAACCAAGGTCAAAACAATCTTTGGTTCCTGTTGCTGCTCCATTATATCCAGTTGTTAATATTTTTTTATCTTTTATAATAACTGTACCTATATGGTGACGTATACAGGTTGATCTTTCAGCAACAAGCCACGCTAGTTTCATAAAATATTCGTCCCATGATGGGCGACGGCTATATATTTTGTTTTTACTCATATTATATATTCAACTAAAAAAAATATAATTGTGTCAATGTGTTTTTTGATATAATTTATTTCATGTATAATTTTAAGGTGTATATGAACTTACAAAATACTATTATGATCTTAAAGAAGTATTGGGCAGCACAAGGATGTCTTATATTAGAGTCATACGATTTAGAAAAAGGTGCTGGTACATTTAATCCTGCGACATTTTTACGTTCTCTTGGACCAGAGCAATGGAATGCTGCTTATGTCGAACTTTCTAGGAGACCAATTGATGGAAGATACAGTAAAAATACTAACAGATTACAGTCTTATTATCAATTTCAAGTTATTATGAAACCTGCTCCTAAAAATATTCAGCAAATATATTTAAAAAGTTTGAAAACTATAAATCTTGACCATAAGAAACATGATATAAAATTTGTTGATGATAATTGGGAATCTCCAACTTTAGGTGCATGTGGTGTAGGATGGGAAGTATGGATTGATGGTATGGAAGTAACACAATTTACATATTTTCAACAAATCGGAGGAATTATATTGGATCCAATTTCTGTTGAAATTACATATGGTATAGAAAGACTTGCAATGCACATTCAAAATAAAGATAATATTTATGATTTAAATTGGAATGATAAATTAACTTACAGAGATATATATTTTGAAAACGAAAAACAATGGTCAATTTATAATTTTGAAAAATCAAATATTGACATGTTAAAACAACATTTTATAAATTGGGAAACTGAAGCTAAAATACTTATTTATGATGGACATATTTATCCAGCTTATGATGCAGTTATAAAATGTTCTCATTTATTTAATTTACTAGAAGCAAGAAAAATTTTTTCTGTTTCAGAAAGAATTGATTATATTTTAAGAATAAGATCAATTGCTAAACTAGTTGCTGAAAAATATTTAAGGTTAGTTTTGAAAAATAAGAAAAATAAATAAAACATTTATTTTTTTTGATACTAAAACATAGTTAACTATCAAATATGAAAGACGCTTTGCTTGAAATATATACAGAAGAAATTCCACCATTATGTATTGAATTAGCATTAAAACAAATGGAAAATATTGCTTCTAAGATTTTTTTTGATTCAAATTTGCAATATAGAGTCATTGAAAAATATGGAACTTCAAGAAGACTTGTACTAATAATTAAAAAACTTTGTGAAATAAGCAAAGGTTTCACAAAATGTGTTTTGGGCCCACCATTGAGAATATCTTTAGACTCTAAAAAAAAATATACACATATAGCTATTGAATTCGTAAAAAAAAATAAAATAACTTTCAAAGAACTTGGTATAAAAAAGACACGAAGTGGAGAATTTCTATTTTTCATTAAAAAAATTAAAGGAATTAAAACTGAAAAGCTTTTAGCTACAATATTCCCTGATATAATAAAAAATATAAATTTTCCTAAAACAATGATATGGGAAAGCAGTAGATTTGAATTTGTAAGACCTATAAGAAACATTTTGGCAATTTATGGGCACAAAAAGGTAAAATTTAGAATTGCTGACGTGAATTCATTAAATCAAACAATAATATCTTGTAACTATAAAAATAAAAAAATAAGAATAGACTCTGTTGAGAAATATATTTCTGTAATGAGAGATAAATATGTAATAATTAATCAAAATGAAAGAAAAGAAAAACTTAAAATATCTATTCAAACAGTTGCTAATAGAATAGGATTAGCAGTGTTTGATAATTTTCTCATTAATTATGTAAATTATCTTGTTGAATATCCTTCAGCTATTCTTTGTACCTTTAATAAAAGGTATCTTACCTTACCATTTGAAATACTTGAAATATGTATCAAAAAAAAACAGAAATGTTTTTTTGTCAATGATAAATGTAATAGATTATCTAATTATTTTATAGCTATAAAAAATGGTATTTCAGAACATCAAGATAAAAATATTAAAATTGGTTACGAAAAAGTTGTTGCAGCACGGCTTGCAGATGCTGAGCTTTTTTATCAAAATGATTTAAGAAATGGAATTAATGTTAATGCGCAGAAACTCAAAAAAATGGTTTTTCAAAAAGAAATTGGAACAATTTATGATAAAATAGAACGTATTAAATGTATAGCTAATTTATTTAATGAAAAATTAAATATGCATATAGATAAATTATTACTTGAAAAAATAATAATGTTTTCAAAAATTGATTTAGCAAGTGAAATAGTTTTTGAATATCCTGAACTTCAAGGAATAATTGGAAAAATTTACGCCTTAAAATTAGGTGAAAGTCTTGAATTTGCAGAAGCTATAGAACAACATTACTGGCCATTGACTGCTTCAGGGTCACTTCCTATAAGCAAGTTGGCTTCACTTATATCATTGTCTGATAAACTTGACACTTTAGTGTCAAGTTTATCATTAGAACTTGAATTTTCTAGTTCTAATGATCCTCATGGTATAAAAAGATTAGGTATTGGAGTTGCAAGAATTATAATGAGGGATTTTAAAGATCAAGATTTAACAAATATTATTTTTAAAATTGTTGAATTTTTACCAAAAAATTTTATAAAAAAAATTGACACAAAAATTGTAAAAGAAAAACTTATTAATTTTTTATGGCAAAGAATAGAAAATATTCTAAAATTAGAAGGATATACATTTTCCGAAATTAAAACTGTTATTAATAACAATAGATTTGATCAATTAAAATCTCCTGGTTTATTGTATTTGAAACTTTTTGCTTTACGTAAAGCAATGGCAAAACCAAATTTCAATTCTATATTATCTGCATTTAAAAGAATAAATAATATATTAAATAATAAAAATAAAGTAAAAAATGAAATGTCTTTACATGTAGTAAATGAACTTTTACTTATTGAAGAAGCTGAAAAGATTCTTTTTTTTACTGTAAAAGGGTTAGAAATTAAAATAATGAATTATATATCAAAAAATGAATATGAGAAAATTTTTGATGAAATGTCAAAAATATCTATTTTAGTGAATATTTTTTTTGAAAAAGTATTGGTAATGGTAAAAGATAAATCTATCAAATACAATAGATTATTTTTACTCAATTACATAAAAAATATATTTTCAAAATTTGTTGATTTATCATTTTTGTAATAACAAGTATTATGAACAAGATAATCAAAAATTTAATATTTTTATGTGATATTTTAATGATAATATGATTTTTGTTATGTATCTATAAATATTAATATTTTTGATATTTTTTTTGTAAAACATTAACAATTATTCTTGACATTACTTTAGATTTTTTTATAGTATTCACCATATGGTGAACAATTTTTTTGTTTTATGATTTATAATATAAAAGGTTTAAAAATGAACAAAACCAAAAAACATAAAAAGTCAGAAGTATATAAGAGGTCATATCTCGAACTTTCTAATGGTATGATTTTTGAGGGTAGAGCGATTGGAGCTGATGTGGTAGTGAGTGGTGAAATGGTTTTTAATACAGGTATGCTTGGGTATAGTGAAGTTATGACTGATCCTTCATATTTGGGTCAAATTCTTGTTTTTAGTTTTTATCTTGTAGGTAATTATGGTATACCTACAATTAAAAAAGGTTTTATGTCTATAGGACATGAAAGTTCTTCGATAAAAACACAGGGGATAATTGTTTCTGATATATATGATGATTGCTATCACCATGATGGCGATGTGTCTATTGAATACTGGATGAAATGTCAAAATATTCCAGGGATTGCCGCTATAGATACTAGATATTTAATCCAAATAATAAGAGAAAATGAAAATATTTGTGGAAGAATTATTCCTGAAGCAGCAAATTTGCAAGATAAAAATAAGTTTGAATTTTTAAAAAATTTTAAAAATAATGAATATGTAGATCCATCAAAATTTAACTTAATGCCATCTATATCAACTAAAAAGAAAATAAAAATGGGTATTGGCACAAAAAAAGTTGCTGTTATTGATTGTGGAGCAAAATGGAATATTTTAAGAATGCTTATCGAAAGAAAATGTGAAATAGAAATTTTGCCTTGGGATACGGACTTTTCTAGCGTTAAATGTGATGCTTGGATTATAAGTAATGGCCCAGGTGATCCAAGGAATACAGGAGATTTAGTTAATAGGATAAAAAAAGATATTTTAAATTTAGATAGTCCAGTTTTAGGAATATGTTTAGGACATCAACTTTTATCTTTAGCAGCAGGTGCTATGACAGAAAAATTAAATCATGGCCATAGAAGTCATAATCAACCGATTTTTTCATTGCCAGATAGAAAAGCGTATATGTCGAGTCAGAATCATAGATATTCTGTTACAAAAAACTCAATAAAAAATGATTGGGAATTATGGTTTGAAAACGCTAACGACGGTTCTGTAGAAGGATTGAAACATAAAGAGAAGCCTTTTATATCAGTACAATTCCATCCTGAAGCATCAAGTGGACCAAATGACACAAGTTGGATTATGGATGAATTTGTTAAATTAATTAAGTAATTTATATATTTAATATTACATTATTGAAAATTGGAGACTAAAGTGAATGAGGAAAAACTAGAAAGAGGATTAAGCGAGAAGCACGTTCAACTTATAGCTATAGGTGGGACAATAGGAATTGGTTTATTTCTTGCTTCAGGTAATGCTATTGCTTTAGCGGGTCCATCGTTATTATTATCATATCTTTTAAATGGTATAGCTGTATTTTTTATACTACGAGCTTTAGGTGAAGTTTCTGTTGAAAATCCTATAGCTGGTTCATTTAGTGCTTACGCACATAAATTTATTGGCCCTGGAGCAGGATTTGTTACAGGTTGGTCATATTGGTTTATGTGGACCGTTATTTTTATGGCTGAAATTACTGCAGTAGGAATATATTGTAATTATTGGTGGCCCGAACTTCCACAATGGATACCAGCTTTACTTTCATTGATGTGTATAACTGCTACGAATCTTTTAAATGTAAAATTATTTGGTGAATTTGAATTTTGGTTTGCTTTAATAAAAGTCATAACAATTATAATTATAATAATAACTGGGTTATTAGTTATATTTTTTGGTTTCAATCATAATCCAGTAGGTATTTCAAATTTATTTGTTCTTAAGGGTGGCTTTTTACCTTTTGGAACATCTGGTGTTTTGAAAGCATTAGGTGTTTCTATATTAGCTTTTATTGGTATTGAGTTTGTAGGTATAACTGCTGCTGAAGCTAAAAATCCTGAAAAAACTATACCATCTGCTACAAAAAAAATTTTATTTACTATTCTGTTATTGTATATCGGAACATTATTTGTGATTATGTGTATGTATCCATGGACAAAACTTGTAAAAGGTAATGGAGTTGAACAAAGTCCTTTTGTCACAACTTTTTTAGGTTTGGGTATTAAACAAGCAGCAACAATAATAAATTTTGTAGTAATTACAGCATCACTTTCAGCCTGTAATAGTGGTATGTTTAGTAATGGTAGAATGTTGTACAATCTAGCTATAAATAAACATGCCCCAAAATTTTTATCTAAAGTTAATTCTAATAAAATCCCAGCGAATGCTATTATAGCTTCATTTGCTGTGGCTATGATTGGAGTAATATTAAATTTTATCATGCCAAAGAACGTATTTATCTCATTAACAAGCGTTATAGCTTTTTTAGGTCTTTGGACATGGGGAGCAATAATTGTAATACAAATGCGTTCGAGGTGCAATATGGATACTAAAGATATTTTAAAATTGAAGTATCCAATGCCGTTTTATCCGTATTCAAATTATATAACTTTTTTAATTTTAGTGATTACAGCTGTTACGCTTATTATGAAAAACACGACACGTAATTCGTTCATCGTAGGACCAATTTGGTTAATTTTAGTTTATAGTATTTATAAATTCTTTGTTAAAGAAAAAAAATAATTTATATGTTTTTTATGTTTAATTTTTAATACACGTTATTTTTTTTTAACAATGGGAATTGTTATGCCTATTTTGGATTTTTTAAAATTTAAAAATGGAAAGAGACAAAAAGTCATTCTTCTTGGATCAGGTGCATTATCTATAGGACAAGCTGGTGAATTTGATTATTCTGGGTCACAAGCTGTAAAAGCTTTAGAGGAAGAATGTCTTGAAGTTATAATTATTAATCCAAATATTGCTTCGGTTCAAACTAATAGTGGTACAAATAGAAAAATTTATTTATATCCTATAACTCCATTTTGGGTAAAAAAAATTATCGAAAGAGAAAAACCTGTTGCCATTATTTCAAGCTTTGGAGGTCAAACTTCATTAAATTGTGTTATAGAGTTAAATAGAAATAAAATTTTGCAAAAATATAATGTTAAAGTTTTAGGCACTCAAGTTAGTGATCTTGAAATATCTGAAGATAGATATCTTTTTGCAAAAAAAATGGAATCAATTAATTTACCAATAGCAAAAAATTATACTGTTTTAACTATTGAAGAGGCTTTAAAAATTATTGATAATATAGGAGGATATCCTGTAGTAGTTAGATCAGCTTTTACTCTTGGTGGTTTTGGATCAGGCTTAGCTAAAACATCTTTAGAGTTAAAAAGAATTGTTAGATTTGCATTTATGAATTCCTCAAAAATTCTAATAGAAAAATCTCTTTATGGTTGGAAAGAAATAGAATATGAGGTAATACGTGACAATGTAGGAAATGTTATAACTATATGTAATATGGAAAATTTTGATCCTATGGGAATACATACAGGAGATTCTATAGTTGTTGCTCCATCTCAAACAATTAATAATTTTGAAAATAATATGTTAAGAGATTCTGCTATTAAAATTACGCAAAGTATGAATATTATTGGTGAATGTAATATACAATATGCTTTGAATCCTAAGTGTTATAGTTTTTATGTAATTGAAATGAATGCTAGATTGTCACGTTCGAGTGCTTTGGCTAGTAAAGCTACAGGATATCCTATTGCTTACATAGCTGCAAAAATAATAATAGGGTTTAATTTATTAGAACTTAAAAATCCTATTACAAAAACAACTTCTGCATTTTATGAACCATCTCTTGATTATGTTACTTTAAAAATTCCTCGTTGGGATTTAAATAAATTTAGTGGTGTTTCAAAATATCTTGGTACACAAATGAAATCTATAGGTGAAGTTATGGCGATAGGAAGAAATTTTTGCGAGGTTATACAAAAAGCACTGAGGATGGTAAATGAAAGTGAAGAAGGAATAACTGAAGAGATTTTTAATAATGCTTCTGACGAAGAACTTGAAAAAGAATTATTATCTCCAACAAATTTGAGAATTTTTGCAATTTATGAGGAATTTAAAAGAGGAAAATCTATTAAATATGTACATGAAAAAACTAAAATAGATTTTTGGTTTTTGTCACATATTTTACATCTTAAAAATGTTGAGACAAAATTAATTAATTTTATAAGTCTACAAAGTAGAAAACAAAAATTTAATATCAATAATAATATATATACAGTTTTTAGAAAAATTCCAAAGTATCAATTGCAATATTTAAAATCAAGAGGATTTTCAGATTTTCAACTCACAAAAATATTTATTAATACATCTTTAAATAAAAAATGTAAATTTAATACAATACAAATAAAAAAGATGTCTTTAGAAATAAGAAAATTGAGAAAAGAATTTAAAATTGTTCCTGTTGTAAAACAAATAGATACAACATCTTCTGAATATTCAACTGAATCTAATTATTTATATCTTACATATGACGGTATACATAATGATGTAATTAAAAAGAGGAACTCAAAAAGTATTATAATATTGGGTAGTGGTAGTTATCATATCGGTAGTAGTTTAGAATTTGATTGGTGTTCGGTTATGACAAGTCTTTACTTTAAAGATAAAAAAAAAGACAGTGTTATTATTAATTGTAATCCAGAAACTGTTTCGACAGATTATAATGCATCAGATAGACTTTATTTTGAAGAACTTTCATTTGAAAGAGTGCTTGATATTGTAGATATTGAGAATCCTAAAGGTGTAATTGCATGTATGGGTGGTCAAAATCCAAATAATTTAATAAGATTTTTAGAAGATGAAAAAATTAGTATTTTAGGACATAATTCAAAAAGTGTTGAAATAGCTGAAAACAGAGAAAAATTTTCGGCTTTGCTAGATGATCTAAAAATAGATCAACCAGAATGGATATCAGCTATTTCTGTTGTTGAAATAGAAAATTTTGTTAATAAAATTGGATTTCCTGTTTTGATTCGTCCAAGTTTTGTACTTTCTGGAACGTTAATGAATGTTGCAAATGATAAGCAAAGTTTAAAGTATTATTTATCTCTCATAAAAAATATTTCTTTTGATTTTCCTGTTGTTATTTCGAAATTTATTTTTGATGCTAAAGAAATTGAATGTGATGGAGTTGCAAAACAAGGTGAAGTTATTGTGTCACTTATTGCTGAACATATTGAAAATGCTGGAGTACACAGTGGAGACGCAACAATGGTATTTCCAGCACAAAAATTATATACACACACAGTAAATATAATAAAGAATATAGTTCGAAAAATAGTGAAATGTCTTAATTTACATGGCCCATTTAATATACAATTTATAGCGAAAGATAATGATGTTAAAGTTATCGAGTGTAATGCAAGGGCTTCAAGATCATTTCCGTTTATTTCAAAACTTTCAGGTGTAAATTTAGCAGAACTTTCATGTAAAGTTATGAATAATGAAAATATTGAAAAGATTTTATTTGATGAAAGTAAAATACCATACATTGGTGTTAAAGCTTCAATGTTTAGCTTTCAAAGATTAGATGGAGTTGACCCTATTGTAGGTGTTGAAATGTTATCTACTGGTGAGGTAGGCTGTTTAGGTGCAAAATTTAATCATGCAATGTTGCTTTCAATGGAAGCTACACAAATAAAAAAACCTAAAAAAGGCATTCTTTTAAGCACTGGTAGAGAAAAAGACAAAATAAAATTTATGGAAGTGATAGATAATATTTATAAGTTTTGTATTCCTATTTATGCGACTAAGGGTACTGCAAAATATTTAAAAAATAAAGGATTTAAAGTAAATACTGTACATTGGAATCGTGATCCAAGAGCAGTAGATATTATAATGAATGGCAGCGTAGATTTTATAATAAATATAAATAAAAACTTTAGTGTTTATGAATTAAATAACAATTCTGAAATTCGAAAAATGGCCGTTAGATGTGGTTGTTCAATTTTAACAAATCTTGAAAAGGCTATATCTTACTTAAAAGCATACGATTCATATAATGAATTATATCAAATGAAGGATTGTATATATTTATAAAACTTAGCATTGTAGTAAAATTCACAACTATATAAAAAACATGAGGTAAAAAGTTAATCAATGTGTGGAATAATTGGTATTGAAAATAATGATAATGCTGCTGTTTTAGTTTTAGCTGGTCTTATTACCTTACAACATAGGGGAGAAGAATCTGCTGGAATTACAGTGAGCGATAAGAAAAAAATGAAGACTTTTAAAACCATGGGACTTGTTACAGAATTTTTTAACAAAGGAATGGAAATTAGTAAATTTATAGGAACAGCTGCTATAGGACATGTTCGTTATACAACTTCTGCTAAAAGTTCATTATTGAATGCTCAACCGTTTCAAATAAATTGTATTCATGGGAATATTGCAGTTGCACATAATGGAAATATAACAAACTTTTTGGAAATAAAACATAAACTTTTAAAAAAAGGAGCAATCTTTAATCATACTTCTGATACAGAAATATTACTTCATATTATCGCAATGTCAAAAGGAGTGTTGTCAAATGTAATAAAAAAATCGATATCTGATTTAGAAGGTGCTTTTTCATTAGTAATACTTAAAGATAAAATATTAATAGGTGCCAGAGATGAAAATGGTTTTAGACCGTTGGTTCTAGGAAAAATTAACAATTCGTATATTTTTTCTTCGGAAAGTGCTGCAATAGAAGTTATTGGAGGTAAATATATAAGAGATGTAAATCCTGGAGAAATTATTGTTATAGAGAATGGACAAATAAAACAATCTTTTTTATATAAAAAATCGAAGAAACAAAACACATGTATTTTTGAACAAGTTTATTTTTCTAGATCTGATAGTGTAATGTTTGGAAAAAGTGTAAAAGAAGCAAGGGTAAAAATGGGTGAATATCTTGGTTATCAAATGAAGAATATAAAAGCTGATATTATTATCCCTGTACCAGAGACAGGATATTTTGCTGCAGTTGGTCTTTCAAGAACACTAGCAATACCATTGGAAATTGGATTTGTAAGAAATTACTATGTTGGTAGATCGTTTATAAAACCATCTCAAAAATTAAGATATTTAGCTGCAAAACTTAAATTTCGTCCAATAAAAGAAGTTGTTTATGGTAAAAAGATAATACTTGTAGACGATTCTATAGTTAGAGGGACAACATCAAAAATATTAATAAATATTTTAAGAGAAAATGGTGTAAAAGAAATACATTTTGCATTATCTTGTCCACCTATAATTAGTTCATGTTATTATGGAATTGATACTCCAAGTAAAGAATATTTAATTGCAGCAGTTAATTCATGGAATGAAATCATTAAATATCTAAATATAGATAGTTTAACGTTTTTGAATTTAAACAATCTCATTAAAGCATGTTCATTCAGCAATGAAAAAAATGATTTTTTTTGCACATCATGTTTTACAGAAAAATATCCTACAAAAATTCCAAAATCCACGCATATTATATCATAAAAAAGGATTCTTATAAAATGACTAAATATATTTTTATTACAGGTGGTGTTGTAAGTTCTTTAGGTAAAGGTATTTCCGGAGCAAGTATAGGTAAACTTCTTCAACTTCATGGCTTTAAAGTAAATATGATAAAATTTGATCCATACATAAATGTTGATCCTGGTACAATGAATCCATATCAACATGGTGAAGTTTTTGTCACCAAGGATGGAATAGAAGCAGATCTGGATTTAGGTACATATGAAAGATTTTTAAATATTTGTACAAGTAAAGCTAATACGAACACATCTGGTGATATTTATAAAACTGTAATAACAAAGGAAAGAAAAGGATGTTATAATGGAGAAACTGTTCAAGTTATACCACATATTACAGATGAAATTAAAAAACGATTTATGGTATTTAAAAATGATTATGATATTTCAATTATTGAAATTGGTGGTACAGTTGGTGATATAGAAGGACTTCCATTTATGGAAGCTGTAAGACAATTCCAACTCGAGAATAATAAAAAGGATATTTTTAGTATTCATGTTACGCTTATGCCATATATTAAAGGTGCTCATGAACTAAAAACAAAACCTACACAACATTCAGTTAATAAGTTAAGGGAAATAGGAGTTTTACCTGATATGATAATGTGTAGAACAGAATATAGTATTAACATTTCATTAAAACAAAAAATTTCGTTATTTTGTAATGTTAGTGTAGAGAACGTTATCGAAATATTAGATGTTCCTTTGATTTACTATATTCCTAAAGCTCTTTATAATCAGAAAGTAGATTTTTTAATTATGAAAAGTCTCAATATTAAATCAAAAAAAAGAATTAATATTTCTTGCCCATGGTTTAAAAAAGTAAAAACTTATAATAAATTTAATAAAATAGTTAAAATTGCTATTGTTGGAAAGTATGCTGGATTAAGAGATGCTTATAAATCCATTGATGAATCTTTAAAAATTGCTGCAACTGAATTAAAAGTAAAAGCAGAAATATACTATTTTAGTTCAGAAGACAAAAGTTTACTTAAAAATATCGAAAAATGTAATGCTGTTTTAGTACCTGGAGGATTTGGTAACAGGGGAATAGACGGTAAAATAAAAGCAATACAATGTGCAAGAGAAAAAAAAATTCCGTTCCTTGGAATATGTCTTGGCATGCAGTGTATGGTCATAGAAGTTTCTAGAAATTTAGCAAAACTTACTGATGCAAATTCTACTGAATTTGATAATACTACGAAATATCCTGTAATAAAAATTCTTGATAAACAGAAAAATATTAAATATAAAGGTGGTACTATGAGACTTGGAAGTTATAAATCTCAAATAAAAAAGAATACTTTAGCTTATAGTATATATAAATCTACAGAAATAGAAGAAAGGCATAGACACAGATACGAAATAAATCCAAAATTTATTGATATTTTAGAAAAATCTGGTCTTTTTATAACAGCATATTGTAACGGAGTTCTTCCAGAAATAGCTGAAATGAAAAACCATCCTTTTTTTATAGGAGTACAATTCCATCCTGAATTCAATTCAAGTTTCATAAGAGTACATCCTATTTTTAAAAGACTTATAATGGCTGCTTTGAAAATAGGTATTTAATTAACTTTTTAAGTTATCATCTCTATTTTTGCAATGATTTTTTTTTAAAAAGCAAATTGTGTTCTAACACAATAGCAAAAAATATTATTGTTTTTAGAAAAATTTCCGCATTTTGGATTTTTTATGTATTGTATAGCAGGTGTTATAGCTATATTTTTGTTTAAACATATTCTGTAATATAATTCCATTGCAGTTTCAGGCATATTATTATTTTTGATGCTTTTAAGATATATTTGTCCTATTGCAATTCCAATTGTATCATTAATTCTTGATTTTGATAATATTGAACCCTTAAGTTGCATTCCAGAATTCCATGATACTGATATTGGCATAATAGAATCTTTAGTATCTTTTGTAGAACAACTGTTCTTATAGCCAAATCTGCCAAATATAGCAAGAACATTATTTACTTCACGATCAATACTTATTCCAAAACCGTATTTCCCAGCTTTCAAATTATTTTCACGAAGATCGTGGTTGTTGTTTTCCCATATATATGTTTTGCAAGTACCATTTTTATCTGCATGTTTATACGTTATTTGAAAAATATTTACGCCAGAGGCATCAATATGCTCAATATCAGTAACAAAATAACCATAAGAAATATTAAATTTGGGTGTTAAAACATAACTTAGTTTAATAGCAAGACGTTGTGGTATTTGACAAACTGATTTGTCACATGCAAAAATATCTGTAATAAATTGTGTATTTTTATCCTTGGCATATTCATTATCAGCGAAATGAGAAGTGAAGTCTAATTTTCCAAAACTTACAATAAATTTATCTTTTATAGATTGTTGATAAAAAAATTCTGAAATTTTTAATTGTGTATTTTTGCCATTGTTATCAGTAGTTTGATCTACATTACTAAGAGACACATATGTTAACGATTCTGGATTTTCCAAACCAAGTCCTCTCCCACATTTAAACTTTAAGCTAATTTTTTTGCTTCTATCAAGTTCCTTTGTTATTCTCATAGAATAAATATATATTCCTACATTTCTTTTAATTTCCTTTAAAGTGTCTGTTGTTTCTTTAACATTATTCAATGTACCTTGAAGTGTAAATGTTCCAGTACCAGTAAATTTAACACAAGATTGTTCATCTAAAGCATATACAAATGATACAAAAAAAATAGCAATTACACTGCTTATTACTAAATTTACTACTGTTTTATTATTCATTGATTTTTTATCCTTAAATATTTTAAAAATTTAGAACGCCACATATAACGTATTATACAAATATTTCAAAATAACTGCAAAATGTTATATTACTAATACTAATATTAAGTAATTATATATAACAAATAACAAATAAATCAAATAAACAGAAATAGAAATAAAAGTAGTTGTAAGCACAACTATTTTAAAGTTATAATGTAGTGTTATTAAAATTTTGCATTTAAATATATGCATTTAAATATATAAGACGATGACTAATTTATGAGCGTTTTAGATACTTTTAATTAAAAATAAAAAAAATTACAACTAAATATTACGAAATACTTTTCTTGCTCTAATACCAATATATTGATAATATATGATAATATAATCATTTATGATATAGAAATGTAATAGATATCTGTTTGGAGGATTTGTAATGGCGAAAAATGAAAAACTTGAAGCATTAGAACTGACGATTTTACAAATAGAAAAAGATTTTGGCAAGGAAGTAATTATGAGACTTGGAGAAAAATATTTAAAAGAACGAATTGAAGCAATATCAACAGGAGTATTACCTTTAGATGTGGCTATAGGAATAGGTGGTATTCCACGTGGAAGAATAATTGAAATTTATGGGCCAGAATCTTCTGGAAAATCAACGTTGGCTTTATGTATGGTTGCTTCAGCTCAGAAGCTTGATGGAATTGCAGCATATATTGATGCTGAACATGCAATGGATCCAGATTATACAAAAAAAATTGGTGTTGATATAAATAATCTTTTAATATCACAACCTGATTCTGGAGAACAGGGACTTGAAATTGTTGATAAACTTGTACGTTCAGGAGCTGTTGATATTATAGTTGTTGATTCTGTTGCAGCTTTAGTTCCTAAGGCAGAAATTGAAGGTGAAATGGGAGATTCTTTTGTTGGACTTCAAGCAAGACTTATGAGTCAAGCTTTGAGAAAGCTTACATCAAATATTTCTAAATCTAAAACTTCTATCATATTTATAAATCAATTAAGACAAAAAATAGGAACAATTTGGGGTAATCCAGAAACAACACCTGGTGGACTTGCTCTAAAATTTTATTCTTCAATAAGATTAGATATCAGAAAAATAGAATCAATTAAAAAAGGAGATGAAATTTGTGGAAATAAAGTTAGAGTTAAAGTTGTTAAAAATAAAGTTGCTGCACCTTTCAAACAGGCAGAGTTCGAAATAATATTTGGGCAAGGTGTAGATAAATTTGGATATTTAATAGATATGGGTGTAAGTAATGGAATAATTGAGAAAAATGGTGCATTTTTTAATTATAATGGTCAAAAAATTGGGCATGGTAAAGAAGCTGCAAAAACATATTTATTTACAAATTCTCTGATTTCTGAAGAGATAGAACTTAAAATAAGAAAAAAAAATCTTAATAGTGAAATAAAAAATATAAAATCAAAAAAAAATGTTAAAACTGATCTTAAATAAATAAGCATGATAAAATATTTTTTTTGATTTAAATTAATGACATTTAGCATTTTTATAAAGTTAATTTTAACGCATTCAACGCAAACCAAAAATGATTAGTAAGTGAGGTTATATGTTTGTACAAAATGATGTTGTATCTTTTTTTACATCTGAATCTGTTACTGAAGGTCACCCGGATAAAATATGCGATTTAATTGCAGATAGTATATTAGATGCAATTCTAAAACAAGATTCAGAATCTAGAGTTGCATGTGAAGTTTTTATATCAAAAAAAATGTTAGTAATAGGTGGTGAAATTACTACAAAAGCCAAAATTAATATAATAAAAATCATAAAACAAATTTTGAATGAAATAAAATATAGTTTTTTTTCATCTTGGTTTAATTGTGATTCTTGTGTTATTCTAAATAATATTAATATACAATCTCCAGATATTGCTGCTAGTGTTGATATTGGTGGTGCAGGTGATCAAGGGTTAATGATAGGGTTTGCATGTAGGGAAACATCAGAATTTATGCCACTGCCAATTATTTTAGCACATAAACTTGCTATGAGACTTACAGAAACCAGAAAAAAAGAAATTTTGCCATATCTTGAACCGGATGGAAAAACACAAATAACTGTTGAATATATCAATAATAAACCAAAAAGAATAGATACTGTTGTTTTATCAACACAACATAATGAATCAATTTTAGATAAAACAGGTAAAAGGATAACAAAAAAATCAAAAACAGAAATTTTTGATAATATAATTTTTCCTGTGATTGGTAAGTTAATTGATGAAAAGACAAATATATATATAAATCCTTCAGGTAAATTTTTGATTGGTGGACCTGTAGCTGATACTGGACTCACAGGAAGGAAAATAATAGTTGATACTTATGGTGGTATTGTTGCACATGGTGGTGGTTCATTTTCTGGAAAAGATCCAACAAAGGTTGATAGAAGTGCAAGTTATATGGCAAGACATATTGCAAAAAATATAGTGGCAGCTGATTTTGCTGATAAATGTACTGTCCAACTCGTTTATGCAATTGGTATAGCAAATCCTGTTTCTGTAATGATTGATATTCATAACTCTAATAAAGTTTCAAGAACATTGTTAGAACAAGTTGTAAAAAATATTTTTCCACTTAGGCCAAGTGAAATAATAAGATATTTAAAACTCAAGAGACCTATTTTTTCAAAAACATCAGTATATGGTCATTTTGGTAGATATGATAAAGATTTTACTTGGGAAGCAATAAATAAAGTTGATGAACTTAAATTAGAATATAAAAAAATTTAATTAAGCGTAGGAATTAAATTTTAAAACAAAAACAATATTAGAAATATAAATATGCTATAATTTTTTTGGCATCTAAAATATAATATGGATTTATAATGAAAGAAAATATATATCAAAATATAAATTTTATTAAAAATTTTATAAATAAAAATAAAAAGTTTTCTAATAAAATTGAACTTGTAGTAGTCACAAAAACTTTTCCTAGTTATAGTGTAACAAAATCTTTAGATTGTGGAATAAAACATATTGCTGAAAGTAGATTACAAGAAGCATTACCAAAATTTAAACAACTTGGAGCATCTATTAATGGAGTTACAAAACATTTTATTGGACACTTACAATCAAACAAAATTAAAAAAATAGTTGAAAATTTTGACTTTATACAATCTTTAGATGATCTTGAAAAGGCTAGTAGTATAGGTTATCATGCAAAGAAAAAAGGTAAAATTCAAAATTGTCTTATAGAAGTAAAAATATCACATGAAATAACCAAAACAGGTGTAGAACCTGAAAATCTAAAAAATTTTTACAAAAAGTGTAAGCTAATTAATGGTATTTTAATAAAAGGATTAATGATTATAGCCCCTAATAATTACAATAATCCTGAAGAGTTAAGACCTTTTTTTAAATTAACACGCTATCTATTTGAAAAAATAAAAATATCAGACAACCACGCTAATTTTAATATTTTATCTATGGGTATGTCAAATGATTATAAAATAGCTATTGAAGAGGGATCAAATATGATTAGAATAGGATCAGCAATATTTGGAAAATGAAATAAAAATTAAAACTAATATTTATTTCATTTTTGATTAAAAAAGATTAAAAATATGAATAATTAATGTTTGCACAACACATGTATGAAGGGGAGGTATATAATGATAATAAAAGTAAGGGTGATTCCAAATTCAAAAAGGAGTGAAGTGGTAAGTAGAATTGGATCAATTTTAAGAGTAAAGATTTCATCACCTGCAGTTGAAGGAAAAGCAAACGAAGAATTGTGTAATTTTTTATCTGATTTTTTTGATGTTAAAAAAAATATGATATTTTTGAGAAAAGGTGAAAGAGGAAGAGAAAAGACCATTGAAATTGTTGGACGTTCAGAAGAAGAATTAAATGAAGTTTTAGATACTATCCCATAAGATAATATATATGGATTAATAATATTAAATAAAAGGAAAAAAAATTATAGTATAAAATGAATAAGAAAAAAGATTATTCAAAAACAATTATTTTACCAAAAACAGATTTTCAAATGAAAGCCAATTTGCCTCAAATTGAACCTTTTTTTGTTGAAAAATGGAATAAAAGCAAAATTTATTATAAACTTTGCAAAAAAAATGCAAAAAAAAGAAAATTTATATTACATGATGGACCTCCATATGCTAATGGACATATACATATAGGAACTAGCCTTAACAAAATTCTTAAAGATTTTGTTGTAAAATATCGTTTTATGTCAGGTAAATGTGTATCTTTTATACCAGGATGGGATTGTCATGGACTTCCTATTGAACAAATTGTTTTAAAAAAACTTGGTGCCAGTAAAAATAGTGTAAATAGATTTATTTTCAGAAAACAAGCTCATGATTTTGCAAATAAATTTATTGAAATTCAAAAGCAAGAATTTAAAAGACTTGGTATTATAGCTGATTGGGAGCATTCTTATCTTACTTTCAGTCCAAATTATGAAAAATCTATAATAAAAATATTTGGTGAACTAGTAAGGCGTGGTTTTATTTATAGGAAAAGAAAACCTGTTTATTGGTGTCTAACATGCGAAACAGCTATGGCTGATGCTGAAGTGGAATACAAAAATTATGTTTCGGATTCAATTTTCGTAAAGTTTCACATATTATCATTACCTAAAAAATTCAAAATGCATGAATCTTTGTTCATGAATTCATCTGTTTTAATATGGACAACAACTCCTTGGACGTTACCATCAAATGTTGCTTTAGCATTTAACGAAAAATCTGATTATGTTGTAGTTGTTTATAAATTTCAAAATTCCAGAATTGAAAAATTGGTAATTGCAAAAGATTTATTAGAAAACATTAAAAATAAAATTGGAGCGAAAAATTTTGATGTTTTATTTAAGGCAAAAGGCATTGATTTTATGAATATGGGATGTCAAAATCCATTAATTAATAAAAAATCTAGATGTGTTGTCTCAAAATTTGTGGACATAAGTACTGGGACAGGCATAATTCACATTGCTCCAGGACATGGTCCTGAAGACTATGCTATTGCTGTAGAACATAATTTAGAAATTGTTTCTCCAATTAATGAAAAAGGTTTATTTACGGATGAAGTTGCAGAGTTTAAAGATATTAATATTTTTGCATCAAATACTTTAATAATTGATAAACTCTTAAATAAAAAAGATATTCTTGCTAATGCGAAATTGGAACATCTTTATCCTCATTGCTGGAGATGTAAAAAACCTGTGGTTTTTAGAGCTACATTTCAATGGTTTTTGTCAATAAATCATAATAATTTAAGAAACAAAATATTAAAATCAGTAAAAAATATTAAATGGCTACCGGTTTATGGTAAAAATAGAATAACTTCAATGTTAAAAATTCGTCCAGATTGGTGTATAAGTCGCCAGCGTTTATGGGGAGTTCCTATACCAGTTTTTTACTGTAAAAATTGTAATGAACCTTTTTTAAATAATAAAGTAATAAATAATGTTTCATTGTTATTTATGAAAAAAGGA
This sequence comes from Endomicrobium sp., assembly GCA_031273925.1. Lineage (GTDB taxonomy): Bacteria > Elusimicrobiota > Endomicrobiia > Endomicrobiales > Endomicrobiaceae > Endomicrobiellum. Next base: position 47,077 of record JAISQW010000002.1, read on the forward strand.
TCCGGGGCATGGTATGAAATGACAGAAGAAAAACTTTTAAAAAACACAAATGCAAAATGTTGTTTATGTAAATCTACAAGTTTTAGAAAGGGAGAAGATATATTAGATGTATGGTTTGATTCTGGAGTATCATATGAAGCTATTTTAGCTAACAAAAATTATAAAAATTTAAAGTTTCCAGCAGATTTATACCTTGAAGGAAGCGATCAACATCGTGGATGGTTTCAAACATCTATAATTTTATCTACAGCGATAAAAGGTAAATCTTCATATAAAAATGTTTTGACACATGGTTTTGTTGTTGATGGACAAGGTAAAAAAATGTCTAAATCTGTCAATAATGTTATTTCAAGTGATCAATTAATAAAAAAATTTGGAGCTGATGTTGTTCGTCTATGGGTGGCTTCAAATGATTATAAAGAAGATGTAAAAATATCAAATGATATTATAAAAGGATCAAGTGACATTTACAGAAAAATAAGAAATACGATGAGATTTTTGCTCGGTAATATAGTAGATTTTAAATTAAAAAAATATGATTTATCTTTTGATAGGGATGTACAAAGTATAGATAAATATGCTTTGAATAAGCTTCAACAACTTATATTAAATACTATTGTTGCATATAAAAAATATGAATTCCATAAAGTGGCAATAATGATAAATAATTTTTGTACAGTCTTTTTAAGTGGATTTTATTTAAATGTTTTAAAGGACACTTTGTATTGTGATAAGAAAGAAAGCATAAAGAGAAAGAGTGCACAATTTACAATGATTGAAATTTGTTTAACCATAGTAAAACTTGTATCTCCAATTCTTTCTTTTACAGCAGAGGAAATTTGGGAAAAATTAAAAAAATTAAAATTTAAACTTCCATATTCTGTTTTTCTTTCTAATTTTCCAAAAATTAATAATAAATATATTCTGAAACCTGAAGTATTAAAAAAATGGGGCGAAATACTATATATTAGAAAAAATGTGTTTACCATATATGAAAAATTGAGAAAGAATAAAATTATAGGTTCAAATATTGAAGCTTCACTTGATATAACCTATGGCCAAGATTTTAATTATTTCTTTAAGGATTCAGAATTTGTTAGCTTAATACTTGAAAATTGGGACATAAAATATAAAATTTCAAATATGAATGATGATTTAACAATAAAAATTACTAAATCAACTTGTAAAAAGTGTATAAGGTGTTGGAGGTATATAAATAATATAAAAAACGATCTGTGTATAAGGTGTTTAGAGGCTATTAAATGAATGATATCTCCACAGTTTTTAGGTATTACAATTCTTATTTTTGATCAGATTAGTAAATTCATCATAAATAGTTTTATACCTAGTGAGTGTGTTATAACAGTTATACCAATTATTTTTAATATAACCAATATTAAAAATAATGGAACAGTTTTAGGTATATTACATGATATAAATCACAATTTTTCTATAGTTATTTTTATAATTTTGTTAAGTGCATTGTTGTTTGTTTATAAAAATTGGGCCAAAATTAGGAAAAATCATAGATATGCATTTTGTTTTATTATTTCAGGTGGAATTAGTAATCTATTAGATAGAATATTTCGCGGAGCAGTCATTGATTTTTTTGATTTTGGAGTTTATTTATTAAGATGTCCTTGTTTCAATATTGCAGATTTGTGTATTTTTATAGCTATAATATTTATTTTTTTTGATGTTTTCTTTAAAAAAAGGAAACACCAGAGTTGATAAGGTGCTTTGTTATGTATCCAATCCTTTTTAGCATTGGTAAGTTTACATTTTTTTCATATGGTTTTTTTTTAAATTTATCATTTATTGTAGCAATTTTATATATTTTTAATTTTCATACAGTTAAGCTGAAAATGATTTCAGACAGTGAGTTATTTTATTTATGTTTATACATTATATTTATAGGTATATTTGGATCAAGATTTTTCTTTATTATTATAAATTTAAAAGATTTTTACTTACGACCAATGAATATTTTTAAATTATGGAATGGAGGATTTGTATATTACGGAGGATTTATTTTTGTAACTTTTTTTTTAAAAATGTATGCTTTTAAAAAAAAAATAAATTTATTTAAACTTTTTAATTTTTTTTCGCCAGCTTTAGCATTAGGACACAGTATAGGCAGAGTTGGATGTTTTTTCGCAGGATGTTGTTATGGCAAAGAAAGTAATTTACCATGGGCAGTAGTGTTTAATAATAAAAATTCTCTTGCAGTTACAGGTATAAATATACACCCAACGCAACTTTATGAATCTTTTGGAAATTTTTTAGTTTTTTTATTATTACATTTTTTTTCTAAAAAGAAAACAAAACTCTGTGAACCATATATATTTTATTTAGTTAGTTATGCTATTCTTAGATTTATTATTGAGTTTTTTCGCGGAGATCATATAAATAGAAAATGTTTTGGATTATCTATATCACAGATAATATCTATATTTTTATTTATAATTGGAATTCTTATATTATGCAAACAGAAATTGTATATAATAAAAAAATCTCAAAAATCAGATTAGATTTTTATTTAGCTTCAATATATAAAAAATATTCTCGTTCATATTTTCAAAAACATATAAAGAAAAAAGAAATATTAATAAATGGTAAAAGTGTACTTAAAAGTTATAATTTAAAATATAAAGATATTATAACTATAACATTTAATTTTTTTCAAAAAACACAAAAATATGATATTAAACCAGAAAAAATAAAGCTTAATATTATATATGAAGATGATGATGTTATTATTTTAGACAAACAAGCAGGTATTGTAACTCATCCATCTTATAGTCATACATCTGAAACTTTACTTAATGCCTTAGTAATGTATTTTAATGGAAAATATTGCCCATATTTAGTTCATAGACTTGATAAAAATACTTCTGGTATTATTATTTTTGCAAAAAATATAAAAGCTAAAATTAATATTTCAAAACAGTTAAAGGATAGAACTATCAAAAAAGTTTATTTAACTGCTGTAAAAGGTATTATTCAAGAAGACAAAGGAGAAATAAAAGCTCCTATTGGTCGATCTCCTAAAAATAGAAAAATTATGTCTGTTAACTCTCTTGCAAAAAAAATGGCTATTACTGAGTTTGAAGTTCTTGCTAGAAAAAATGGATATACTTTATTAAGAGTAATGATTATCACTGGTAGAACACATCAAATAAGAAGTCATATGAAATATATAAAACACCCTATTATAGGTGATCAACAATATGGTGGACCTGTTATTATAGATAACAATTATTATAAAAGACAAGTATTACATGCTTATAAAATAACATTTTTACATCCTAGAACCTCAAATATTATGAATTTTATTTCTGAACCTCATGATGATATAAAGAAAATTTTTAATATTTAATACATTATTATAATGGTCTTTTGTTTGGTATGCCAGTTCTTCTTGGAAAGTTTTTAGGTGTGTCCTTATATTTTTTAAAAGCCAAGATACAAAACTCTGAATTCTTATTAGGTAAAGTGTAAAAAATGGTTTTTTTAAGATTTATACTTAAACACTCTAAAACATTTTTTAAAGAGTCTGAAATATCTTTTATATTACAAATAGCTTTTTTTGTTTTATGTATCAAAAAGTAGCCATTGACTTTTAATAATGGTGTAGAAATTTCAAGATTTGTGGAAAATCCACTTACAGCTCTTGATAATACAAAATCATAACTCTGTCTATACAAAAGATTTTGGCCGATTTCTTCACCTCTTTTATTTAATATTTCTATATTTAATCCAAGTTTATTGTTAATATTTTTAAGAAATTTACATTTTTTTTCAACTGATTCAACCAATGTAAGTTTGATATTTGGTAAAACTATTTTCACAGGTATACCAGGAAATCCAGCACCACTTCCTAAATCAAGAATTTTTAAAGACTTATAAAAAATGGACTTTTCTTCGTTTAAAATAATATTTATCAGTTTTGCACTGTAAAGAGAATCACAAAAGTGTCTATATATTAACTCTTCTACATTCTTAATGGAAATAAGATTGAATATTTTATTCCAACTATTAAGCTCATAGTAATATATTTCAAATTTTTTAGACATATTTTTTGAGAAAAAAGGTATAATATTATCCGTAACATATTTATAGAATTCATCAAAAAGGTTCTGAAATTTCATATTATATTTTATAATTATTTGTTTTTCTTCCTTACTTATTATATTTAATTTTTAATACAATTTGTATAATGGCAAATGTTAAAATTATTGTATTTGCTATATAAATAGCTTGTTTACTAAATACTAATCCATATGCTATCCAAAAAGAATTACTTATAGCATGAATTATAAACATTTGTATGGAGATATCTTTTGCAGATTTCAATTTCCAAGTTTTATATATTTGTGGAATAAGAGCAATTACACCAAAAAAACCAGCAATAAAACCTAATAATTCTAAATGATTCATTTTTTGATTTTTACCTTCCAACATACCAACATATATATTAACAATTATAAATTAAACATTTAATACTACTACTTCTATAGTTAATGCTTTTATAGTTTTAATTTGATAATATAAGAAGCTAATTAAAAAGTACTACATTAACTTGATTTTTTATACATTTCACGTGTTTTAATTTTTTATTTGTAACCAATTCTTTTTTTTGAAGATATTTTAAACTCATATATCAAACACGAACAATTCACTAAATTTAATAATAACAAATTTTAAAACTGCCCGACCTGGAGTCGAACCAGGAGACTTCTGTTTCAGAAACAGATGTGTTACCGATTACACTATCGGGCAATTTATAATAATATAAATTTGAAAAAAATCAAAAATATTCATATTTGTAAAAAATTAACACCTTTAAAAAGTACATCTTAAATTTTTTAATTATATGGAGGTGGCGGGAATCGAACCCGCGTCCGAAAAAAAAATTGAATAATATCTACAGGTTTAGTTCGAAAAATTTGTTTTGTTTGTAATGATATTTCGAACAAAGTTACATACATTACAAACTACTACTATTTAATATTTTATTTAATAGTAGTACTTATTTGTACTTCAAGAATTAAAAACTAACCTGCTCTTGTCGTTTTATCCTTATAGCAGGTGTTTAAGGAAAAACGAAGTTGTACTAGACAACTGATTGCAAAGTATTAAAACCTAAAACAGGTTTTACACTATTATGCATTGGAACAATAGATTTGTTATTTATTTTATGATCGATTTTTACGGAGCCATCGATCAACTCCGACCTGCAATTATTCTTTTTATTGTTTTCGTCGAATCCTTAATCACCCCCATCACACAACATTTATATACCATTTTTCTTATATTTTAATTTTTTTCCTTTTTTTGCAAAAAAAAGTACGTAATAAAATTGAACACTTTTCACTCAAGCATTTAAAATTTCCACCAAACACTTCTATTTGGTGATTAAGTTTTTTATTATTTGCAATTTTAAATGCACTTTCACAAGCACCATATTTTATATTTAATGCTCCAAAAAAAATATTTTTTATCCTTGAATTCACTAACGCACCAACACACATTATACATGGTTCGATTGTAACATATATGCTACAATTGTTCAAACGATAATTTTGCATTTTTTTTGTGGCTTTACGCAAAGCCACAATTTCAGCGTGAGCAGTAGGATCCAATAACTTTATACATTGATTGAATCCCTTTGCTACTATTATATCATTTTTTACTATTACTGCCCCTATGGGAACTTCATCACATTCTTGAGCTTTACGAGCCTCTTCTAATGCCTGTATCATAAAGTAAGGATTATATTTGATTTGATCTTTTTGACTGATTTGTTTATTAGTCACTTTATCTATATAGTACATTTTTTTTTGTTTTTATATCCAAATTAAGTTTTTTAGTATTTAAAAATGTTATATGTTACATATTGTACACTATATTTTTTATCAAAATCTTAGTTTTAATTTTACAAAATAAAAATTAATAAAGATGAAAATTTAAAAAAACTATGTTTTGCATAAAATATGGTACAATAATGCGGTATTTATGTAAATAATTTTTTTTATCAAATTTAGAAATCTTTAAATAATATGTAAAACAGATGATTTAAATTATATATGTTAAAATTAAAAAAACGAAAGAATATGAATATAGCTAACTTAAGAGCTTCTCAATTAGTATCAAATATTTCTAAAAAATTACATTCTTTTTACAGTGGAAAAATTGAAATAGTACCAAAATGTAAAATTAAGGATTTTAGAGATTTTGCGTTTTGGTATACACCAGGTGTTGCAGAAGTTTGTTTAGATATTTATAAGAATCCAAAATTAGTATATGAATACACCAATAAATGGAACAGTGTGCTTATAGTAAGTGATGGAACAAGAGTTTTAGGACTTGGTGATATTGGAGCAGAGGCTAGTATACCAGTTATGGAAGGAAAGGCTTTACTTTATAAATATCTTGGAGGAATTGATGCATATCCAATATGTCTTGATACAAAAGAAGAATCAAAGATAGTACAAACTATAAAGATTTTACAGCCTTCTTTTGGAGGAATAAATTTAGAAGATATAGAACATCCTAAATGTTTTTCTTTACTGAATACTCTAAAAAAAGAGTGTCATATACCAGTATGGCATGATGATCAACAGGGTACCGCTATTGTGATACTTGCTGGATTAATAAATTCTTTAAAAATTGTAGGAAAAAAAGTTTCTAAAATTAAAATTGCAATGATAGGTGCAGGAGCTGCAAATGTATGTGTGTGTAAATTTTTAGCTATTTATGGTGTTAATTTAGATAATATAATTATGGTGGATATTAATGGTATTTTACATAAAGAGCGTTTTGATTTAAAATTATGTTTTGAACAATGGTCATTAGCTTTACGTACAAATATAAAAAATATACATGGTGGAATTAAAGAAGCTATTGAAAATGCTGATGTTGTTATTTCTTTGTCTACTCCAGGCCCAAATATAATTAAAAAAGAGTGGATAAAAACTATGGCAAAAAATCCAATTATTTTTGCATGTGCAAATCCAATACCTGAAATATGGCCTTGGGAAGCAATAGAAGCAGGAGCATTTATAGTTGCCACTGGAAGAAGTGACTTTAAAAATCAAATAAATAATTGTCTTGGTTTTCCAGGTATTTTTCGTGGTATATTGGATGTAAGAGCTATCACCATTACAGATAGTATATGTATAGCAGCTGCAATAGAACTTGCGTCTTGCATCGATGATAATAAAATATGCCCTAATAAAATTCTTCCTACTATAAATGACTGGAAGATTTTTCCTAGAATAGCTGCAACTGTAGGAATAAAGGCCATAAAAGAAAAAGTAGCAGATAGAAATTTATGCTATAATGAAATTTATAATAATGCAAAAGCCATAATAAAAAGAAGTAGATTAATAACAAAAACAATGATGAGAAAAAAATATATAAAAAATGCGAAAAATAAAATGTAAAACTATCATTAATGCCGTAAAATATTTATGTGCAAAGTCTAACTTTGAATTACCTGAAGATGTTTTGAAATCTTTGATTCAATCTATTAATTTAGAAACAGGCGTTGGAAGAGATATACTAAAAGAGATTATTGCGAATGCAAAAATAGCAAAAAAGTTACAATATCCTTTATGTCAAGATACTGGTGTTGCAAATTTTTTTGTTAAATTAGGGAATGATGTATGTATTGAACAAAAAAGTATATATTACGCTATAAATAAAGGAGTATCTTTAGGTTATATAAGTAATTATTTACGTAAATCTATAGTATCTGATCCAATTAAAAGAACAAATACAAAAAACAATACTCCAGCTAATATTTATATCGATATAGTTTCAGGTAATAAAATAGAAATTGTTTTTTTTCCAAAAGGTGGAGGAAGTGAAAATGCAAGTGAATTGAAAATGCTTACTCCATCTGTTGGTTGGAAAGGTATTAAAGAATTTATTTTAGATGTTATAAATAATAAAGCTGAAAATGCTTGTCCTCCGTTGATTATCGGAATAGGTATCGGTGGTGATTTTGCTTCTGTCGGATTGTTGTCTAAAAAAGCTTTACTTCGTGAAATAGGGAGTGTAAATCCAAATAAAAAATATTTTGATAGAGAACAGGAATTATTAAATGACATCAATAAATTAGGTATAGGACCTATGGGTATTGGTGGAAAAGTTACCGCATTGGCTGTATTTATAGAATCAAAGCCAACACATATATCCTCTCTTCCTGTAGCTGTCAATATTCAGTGTCATTCGCATAGGAAGAAAATGATTATAATATGAAAATTAATTTACAGGATTTAATTTTAAATACTGAGATATTAAAATTTGGGCAAAAAATTCTATTTAGTGGAATTGTATATACTATAAGAGATATAGCTCATAGAAAAATTTTTGATACGTTAATAAGAGGTGATGAATTACCATTTGATTTTAGTAATATTATGGCTATTTATTATTGTGGACCATCTCCAACAAAACCTGGTAATGTGGTAGGTGCATGTGGTCCAACAACATCTTCTAGAGTAGATGTTTTTACTCCAACAATTTTGGATAAAGGTGTTAAAGTTCTTATTGGAAAAGGTAATAGATCTGATTATGTTTTAGAATCAATAAAAAGGAATAAGGCTATTTATTTTATTGCTACTGGTGGTACTGCAGCTATTATTTCAAAAACTGTAAAAAGAGTTGAATTTGTAGCTTTTAATGATTTGGGCCCTGAAGCAATTTATAAATTCGAAATTAAAGATATGCCATTAATTACTGCAATAGATAGTTTTGGTAATAATATTTTTAAAATTCGCAGGAATAATGCAAAATAAATCTTTAATAATATTTTTAACGTTTATCAAATTGTTGAATTATACATTCATTAATTGATATTTTGGAGATCTAATGAAAATACGTTTGTTTTTTGTGTTATGTGTTGCATTTTTGTCAGTACGTTTTGCGTTTGCAAAAATTGATAATAATTTAATTACAAATGTTGTAATTAATGGTCTTTATAATGTGAAATCTAAAAAAATTATAGAGTCTATAAAATTAAAAAAAAATAAAATTTATTTGCCTGATATAGCTAAAGCTGATATCAAGTCAATATTGAAACTTGGATATTTCGAAGATGTTAAAGTTTGTTATGATAAAGATAATAAAACTATAATGTTTAGTGTTAAGGAAAAACCTTATATAAGTCAAATTTTTTTTCATGGAAATTCTAAATTTTCAACAAATAAATTAAAAAAATTAAATATATTAAAGGAAGGAAGTTATTTTGATGTTTTAAAATTAGAAGCATCAAAAACAAATATATTAAATTTATACAAGAAGAAAGGTTATTTTGATTGTCAAATTGAAGTTAATATGCAAATTGATATAAACACTAACAAGATGATTGTAACTTTTTTCGTAACAGAAAAAAGTAAAATTATTGTTGATAAGATCAAATTTACAGGTGTAATTTATTTTACAGAAAAAAAAATTGTAAATCTTATGAAAACAAAAATAGGTAAAACTTTTCAAGAAAAAGTTTTAAAAACTGATATTACACTTATAGAAAAATTTTATAAAAATAATGGTTTTATAGATTATCAGTTTATTAATTCGACTATTATTTATGATAAATCTCTAACCAAAGTATCTTTAACATTAAATATTAATGAAGGAATTAAATATAAAATAGGTGATGTGAGTTTTACTGGAAATTCAGCTATAGATGATAATAAATTTGAAAAAAAAATAAAATTTAAAAAAAATCAAATTTTTAGTGAATACAAAATAACTGAAACAATACAAGATATTTATGATGCGTATTTCAATAAAGGATATCTTAATACAATTATTAATTATAATTTTAAAAAAAACGATTCTTCTGAATTTATTGATGTAAATTTATCAGTAGATGAAAAATATATTGTTTATGTAGGGAATGTATTTGTTAATGGGCTTGTTTCTACTAAGGATAAAGTTATAAAAAGGGAAATACTTTTAAAACCATCTGATGTGTTAATATTTAATAAAATTCATAAAAGTATAGATAAAATCTATAATTTAGGTTTCATTGAAAAAATAGATTATAACCTAATACCATCTAAAAACTTATTAAATGTTTTAGATATATCTTTTCATATTGTTGAATCCAGAGCAGGAACAATTAGTGGTGGAATTGGTTATTCCACTATAGACAAATTTATTAGTTTAATACAACTCCAACATGTTAATTTATTTGGATTAGGACAAAAATTGAATCTAGAAATTCATAAATCAAAAACTCAAAAAAAATATTCTATTGACTGGATTAACCAGTATATTTTTGATAAAAATATTAGTTTAAATTTAAAAATATTTAATTTTAATATAAACAAAGATTATGCTTCCGTTCTCAATGCATATACAGAAAGTAGGAAAGGTATTACTGCAAAAATAGGCCCAAAAATAAACGATAATATTAGTGTATTATTTGGATATAGTTTTGAATATACTCAATTATATAATCTAAAATCTGAAATAGAGAATAAAATTGATGTAACATCTGTTACAGATTTATCAAAAAATAAAATATCAAGTTTTTTTATTCAATATATATATGATTCGAGAAATTATATTTTAGACCCTTCAAAAGGGTCTAATCATATTGCTAATTTACAATTAGCGAGTACTGTTTTGGGAGGAGATACAAATTTTTATAGAGCAACAGTTAAATCAATTTCTTTTTTTCCAATTTTTTTAAAAGTTGTGTTAAGTCTTAATACAGAGTTTGGTATAATTACAGCTTATGGAACTAAGTCAGAAATTCCTATATACGAGAAATTTTATATTGGTAGTGTAGATACTGTTAGAGGGTATAAATATGGTACAGAAATTGGATCAACTAATGGTAATAAAGTTATGGCAATAGCAAATGTTGAATGTAAATTTCCAATATTTATTGAAAAAGGTAGATCTGTTTTTCAAGGTATCATATTTTATGATATTGGAGGAGGATGGAATAGTTTTAAGCATATAAATTTAAAGTTAGGTAATGAGAAAAAGAAATTACATTCAAGTATAGGTGTGGGTATCAAAATTTTGACTCCAATATTACCAGTTAGATTTGATTGGGGATTTGGCTTTAATCACAAAAAGGGCTCAAAATTACATCAATTTTATTTTACTTTTGGAAATACTTTTTAAAGGTTTGTCTTTTTTTCAAAACACAATTTGAAACACAAGAAGTATTTTTTTATATAATAAATGTGTTTATAAATTATTTAATATAATAGAAGGAAAATAAATATAAATGAGACTTACAACTTTAGAGCTTGCGAATATTGTTTCAGGTGAGCTTATTGGTGATAAAAATCTTGTTTTAACTGGTGTTAATGATCTTTTCTATGCAAAAAGCAACGAAATTTCTTTTTTAGAAAATTTAAAGTATTTTTCTGATGTTTTAAAGACAAATGCTGGTGTTATTTTTGTAGAAGTTGATTTAGATATTTCAAAATTTAAAAATAAAAATATAATAAAAGTAAAAAATCCTAAATATGCTTATAGTATTGTCTTATCTATTATTGAAAAAGAAAGATTAAATTTAATTAATAATAGTAATATTATCATACATCCATCTGCTTCTATATCGCCAACTGTAAAAATAGGAAATAATGTATATATAGGTCAAAATGTTGTTGTTGAATTGAATTCTAGTATTGATGATAACACAAGAATTTTACCAAATGTTTATATAGGCAATAATGTAAAAATAGGTAAAAATTGTTGCATATACCCTAATGTTGTTATAAAAGAAAATACAATTATTGGTGACAGGGTAGTTATACATTCTGGTGTTGTAATTGGTAGTGATGGTTTTGGTTTTATAAATATAAATAAAAAAACGCACAAAATTCCACAAATAGGTAATGTGGAAATAGCTAATGATGTTGAAATAGGTTCAAATACTACAATTGATAAAGCTACCGTAAATAGTACAAAAATAGGTGAAGGTACAAAAATAGACAATTTAGTGCAAATAGCCCATAATGTTCATATTGGTAAAAATTGTTTGATAGTATCTCAAGTAGGAATATCTGGATCTACTCGTTTAGGTGATAATGTAATTGTTGGTGGTCAAACTGGAATAGTTGGACATTTAAAAATAGGTAATAATGTAACTATATCAGGGCAATCTGGTATATCAAAAGATATCAAAGATAAAGAGAAAATTGGTGGTAATCCTATGTCGTCTCTTAGTAAAAGTATAAAAATAAGGGCATTAATAAGAAAGTTACCTGAAATGTATCAAATTTTAAAAAAATTAAAAAAATACTTATGAAAAAACAGATTACTATTTTAAAAGAAAATTCGATAGAGGGAACCGGTTTACATACAGGTAATAAAAGTAGATTGATTTTTAAACCAGCTCCGTATGCAGGATATGGCATTAAATTTATAAGAACAGATTTGAAAAGTAGACCAGAAATAGAAGCAATTTGTTTTAATGCAGTATCAGAATTAGCCATAAGAGGTACTGTTATTGAAAAATTTGGAGTTCGTATTTATACGATTGAACATGTAATGTCCGCATGTTTTGGTCTTGGAATTGATAATTTAATCATAGAAATAAATAATAATGAACTTCCTATTTTAGATGGTAGTGCAAAAATTTTTACTGAAACTCTTATAAAGAGTGGAATAAAAGAATTTAATATTTTAAAAGAATATTATATACTTCCCAATTCTGTGAATTTTAAACATGGTAAAACTAAGATATCAGCATATCCTTCTGACCATCTTGAAATAGAATGTAGTATAGAATTTGGTCATCCGTTTTTAAAGTTTCAACAATTATCTATAAAGAATTTTGATAAAGATAATTATATAAATACTCTTGCTTCTGCAAGAACATTTTGTTTCGATTATGAAATAGAAAATCTTCAAAAAAAAGGATTAGCTTTAGGTGGTACAATTAATAATGCAATAATTATAGGAGTAAAAGGAATATTAAATAGCGATCCATTACGCTATAAAGATGAATTTGTAAGACATAAAATTTTGGATTTGATTGGGGATTTGTATTTGGCTGGTAAATTTATAAAGGCTAAAATAGTTGCAAATAGACCTGGTCATAAAAATAATATAGAATTTGTCAAAAAATTTTTGAAAACAGCTATCGTTAAAAAAAATGAAATTTCAATTAAAACAATAAATAATAATAGAAAAATACAATTAGTTGAAACAGAAAAAATATTAAACTCTGAAGAAATTCTTAAATATGTACCTCATAGATATCCATTTTTAATGATAGATAAGATAAAAATAAATATTACCACACCTACAAAGGCTATAGGGTACAAGTGTATTAGTGGAAATGAATATTTTTTTCAAGGTCATTTCCCAGGTATACCTATTATGCCTGGTGTTTTGATTATTGAAGCAATGGCACAAACTTCATGTGTTATGTTTCTTTCAAGACCAGAAATGAGAGGTAGACTCGCATATTTTATATCTATAAACAACGCGAAATTTCGTAGATTAGTAAAACCAGGAGATGTTCTTGAATTACATGTGGAAATAGTAAAGGATAGTATAACACGTGGTAAAATGAAAGGGAAAGCTTATGTTGATAACAAATTGACTGCTGAGGCTGAATTTACATTTATTATTGTAAAAAAACAAAAAGATAGTGACAATAATATATAAAATATAGTAAAAATATAAATGAGGTATGTTATTCTATGATACATAGTACTGCAGTGATTGATAAAAATGCAATCATTGAAAATGATGTTGAAATAGGTCCGTATGTTATAATAGGACAGAAATCAATTGTGAAGAGTGGAACAAAAATACATGGACATTCAGTAATTGAATATGCTGAAATCGGCAATAACTGTGAAATTTTTAATTTTTGTTCAATAGGAAAAGCTCCACAAGATTTAAAATATAACAAAGAAAAAACAAAAATTATAATTGGTGATGGTACGATAATAAGAGAATATGCTACTCTTAATAGAGGAACGGTTGCATTTGGCCAAACTGTTATTGGAAAAAATTGCTTAATTATGTGTTCTGCGCATATAGCTCATGATTGTATAATAGGCAACAATGTAATAGTAGGTTATTCAACAGGACTTGCTGGACATGTTGAAGTTGGTGATTTTGCAGTTTTAAGTTCGAGTGTTGGCATCCATCAATTTTGTAAAATAGGACAATCAGTTATGATAGGTGCAGGTTCAATGGTAAGTATGGATATAATACCTTATGTAATAGCTCAAGGTGATAGAGCGTCATTAATTGGTTTAAATTTTATAGGTATGAGAAGACAAAAAATTTCTTCTTTAGAAATTAACAATGTTAAATATGCTTATCGTATACTTTTTATGTCTAAACTTTTACTT
>JAISQW010000003.1 GCA_031273925.1 Endomicrobium sp.
GTTAATGTAGTTTTACCATGATCTACATGACCAATTGTTCCAACATTTACATGCGGCTTATCTCTATTGAATTTTTCCTTCGCCATTTTTTTTCTCCCCTCAATATATGTTTATATTAAAAGTAAAATATAAATCTAGCCGAGGGCGGGAATCGAACCCACGATCACCTCCTTACCAAGGAGGTGCTCTAACCACTAAGCCACCCCGGCAAATCCTCTAATAACAAAAGCGGGAGACGGGAATCGAACCCGCATAACTAGCTTGGAAGGCTAGGACATTACCATACTATGCTACTCCCGCAACAAATTCAAAAATATGGGGGCGGATGGATTTGAACCACCGAAGGGAAAAACCCGTCAGATTTACAGTCTGATGCATTAGGCCGCTCTGCCACACCCCCAATATCACCACACTCTATAATATACTATACATCAACCTATATCAAAAATTTTTAATTTTTTTGAAATAATTTATTCTTACTTATACGGATTTATACTATAACAAAATTATCAACATTGTCAAATTATTAAAATATTTAATAAATTATAAAATCATCTATTTTTTAACATGTGTATTATTTTTATAAATCTTATACAATAAAATATTGATTACAATTGTTATACTACTTAATACTTTATAAAAAAAGTAAAATATTAAAATAATAGTATATAAAGAAAATAATGGAAAAATATTTTATTCGTACTTTTGGATGTAAAGTAAATCAATATGAATCACAACTTATTTTTGAAAAATATAAAAAAAATTTCGAATATACTTATAAATTTAGTAATGCAAATATTATTATAATTAATTCTTGTACTGTAACAGCTAAAGCTGATCAAAAATGTTTAAATTTTTTAAAAAATATTTTAAAATTGCCAAATAAACCTAAAATAATACTTACAGGATGTATCGTAAAAAAAAATATTGATTTTAAGAAGCTGTTTCCAATGATTGAAATAATAAAAGATAAAACTAAACTCTTTAGTATTAATAAGCAAAATATACAAAATATTTCACACTTTCATAAACATTCAAGAGCATTTGTAAAAATACAAGATGGATGCAACGATTACTGTACTTATTGCGTGATTCCTTATGTTAGAAATGTTTTTTACAGTAAGCCAGTAAATGAAATTATTTTAGAAATTATAAATCTTGTAAAAAACGGATACTTTGAAATAGTTCTAACTGGTATAAATATAGGCAAACATGATAATAATATCTCATATCTTATAAAAAAAATAATTAAAATTCCATTAAATTTTAGAATACGAATTTCATCTATTGAATTAAACAAAGTCGATAATGAATTAATAGAACTTATAAAAGAAAATCCTAATAAAATATGCAATCATTTACATATTCCATTACAATCAGGATGTGATGAAATACTAGAAAAAATGAACAGAAAATATTCTACACAGAAATTTAAAAAAAGAATAAATGAAATAATGCAATTTCTTCCTGATTTAGCCCTTACAACAGATATTATTACAGGTTTCCCAGGTGAAACTAAAAAACATTATGAAAAAAGTTATGATTTCATTTTGCAAATTCCATTTGCAAAATTACAAATTTTTAGTTATTCAGATAGAGATTACACAAAAGCTTCAAAATTTGAAAATAAAATTTCTATAAATGAAATAAAAATTAGAGTTAAAAATTTATTAAAATTAAACAACATTAAGAAAAACGAATTTATAAAAAAACATATAGGAACAATAAGAAAAGCAGTAAAAATTAGAACAGACACAGCTCTAACAGATAACTATATACGAATTAAAATTAACAATCTTAGTAAAAAACAACACGGTATTTTTACAATTAAAGTTACAAAAACAGCAAAAATTTAATCAAAGTAATAATAAAATTATTTAATCATTGAGTATAAATTAATATATGGAATCATCATATCTTTAATAACATAACAAATATTTTCTGCGATATCACTTGCAATAACTCCTATTTGACCTCTGGCTTTCTCTGACATTTCACCAGCTAGACCATGGATAAAAACTGCAAATTTTGTGGCGTTAAATATGTCACTTTCTATACTTGTAAATGCAGCTATTATACCACAAAGTACATCACCACTACCGGCTATAGACATTGCAGGAGTACCTGTATCATTTATATATATTCTTTTATCAGAGGCTACAATAGTATTCTTACCTTTAAGAACACAAACGAGAGAATTTATAGTTGCATATTCTGAAGTAATTTTTTGTTTAAACTTTCTAATTGTTTCAATATGAATATTTAAAAGTTTTGAAAATTCACCCATATGCGGTGTTATTATAAGTTTGGCTTTTGTATTTTTAAATTTATCAGAATAACTATTAAAACATGAAATTCCTGAGGCATCCAAAATGATTGGTATATTTACAGAAAAAAGAATTTTAAGAATAAAATTACGTAATACATTGCTATCATCAATTAATCCAGGCCCTATTATTAATGATGAAACTTTTTTTGTTTTTACGAATTCAATAATATCGGCTGCTGTTTTATAAATAAAAAACATAACTTCAGGCTTAGAAAACATAGATATTTGAGTCAAAGATTTAACTTTAACAGCATAAGTTACAAGTCCAACTCCTGCACGTAAAGCACCTAAGCAACAAAGTGCACCCGATCCAGGCATAATTGTAGAACCAGCAAGTACTAAAACGTGTCCAAAATTATACTTATAACTATTAGGGTCTCTTATTAATTTTAAAACAAATTTTTTGATCTCATTTGTAGTCATATAAATTACTCTAGTTAAAACATATCGTATACTTAAAATACTATTGCGACAGCAACTACATACTTATTAGTATGTGATAGCGATACATCTATGTTTTTATATTTTTTATTTTTAATATAAACTTGAGGTTTCCCAATTTTTGTATTTTGAATAGAAATAAAAGTATTGGTAAGTTTTTTATTTTTTACTGTTCCTAAAGCTTTCCAAACAGCTTCTTTAGCTGCAAATCTCACAGCTAAATGTTGAGCTGATTTTTTTTTAGATAAAGAATATAATATTTCTTCTTTTGTAAAAATACGTTTTAAATACCTTATATTCCGTATATATTTATTAAATCTCTTAACTTCTTCAATATCAATGCCTATATTCATTTTAACACTCCACTAAAATATTACTTTTATATACAAAATTATTCTACCGTAACAGATTTTGCTAAATTACGTGGCTGATCAATATTACATCCACGCAAAACAGCAATATAATAAGCTAAAAGTTGTAGTGGTATTACGGTTAGAAAGGGTGATATAAATTCATTTACTCTAGGGACATAAATTACATGATCACTTTTATGTATTATTTCTTTATCAAATTTACTTGCTATAGCTATAATGATACCTCCCCTAGCTCTTGCTTCTTCTATATTGGAAATTATTTTCTGATAAATTTTACTTTCTACGGCTATTACAACTACAGGCATAGATTTATCAATTAAAGCTATTGGACCATGTTTCATTTCACCAGCGGCATATCCCTCAGCATGTATATAAGAAATTTCTTTAAGTTTTAAAGCACCTTCTAATGCTATAGGATAATTTATATGTCTTCCTAAATACAGACAATTTTTTTTGTTTTTAAAAATTTCTGCTATTTTAGTTACAGATTTAGTTTCTTTTAAAAATTCACTAATTTTTGATGGAATTTTTACAAGCTCTTTTATGTATTTCTTGATTTCATAATTCCCAAAAATCTCTCTTTTAATTAAAAACTCTAAAACTAACATATAAAGAATGGTAAGTTGACCAACAAAGGACTTTGTTGAAGCTACACTTTTTTCTACTCCACAATGTGTATACAATACATAAGTAGCTTCACGACTTATAAATGAACCAACAACATTACATATTGCAATGGTTTTACATCCCTTATTCTTGGCAATTCTTAATGATGATAAAGTATCTGCTGTTTCTCCAGATTGAGAAATAATTATGACTAGTGATTCTTTTTTTAAAATAGGATCTCTGTATTTAAATTCAGAAGCAAAATCAACTTCAGTCGGTATTTTTACAAATTTTTCAAATAAAAATTTTGCTACAAGTCCTGAATGATATGATGTTCCACAGGCAACAATATAAATATTTGATACATTTATAATATCATTTCCTTTTATTTTAAATTCATTAATTAAAACTTTGTTATCTTTATCATTAATAATTTTATCTTTCAAAATATTTTCAACTATACTAGGTTGTTCAAATATTTCCTTTAACATAAAATGATTATATCCATTTTTTTTAACATCTATAATTTTCAATTTTATGTTTTTAATCTGTCTAATTTTTATATTATTTTTAACATCTTTTATAATTATTTTATCCATAGTAATTTCAGCTATATCACCATTCTCAAGAAAAATCATATCACGTGTATAAGGAAGTATCGCAGAAATATCAGAAGCTATAAAATTTTCATTATTACCAACTCCAATAATTAAAGGAGAATCTTGTTTTACACAAACTATTCTGTCAGGTTCATTTTTATATAGTATTCCAAGTGCATAAGAACCAGTTAATACATTTAACGTTTTTCTAACAGCATTAAATAAACTATAAGTATAGTTTTTTTTTATAAGATGTACTATTACCTCTGTATCAGTTTCAGATATAAATTTACATCCACTTTTTTTAAGATCTTTTTTCAATTCACTGTAATTTTCTATCACACCATTATGTACTAAAGCAATATTCTTTTTATGATCAACATGTGGATGAGCATTTTTTTTAGATGATTTACCATGTGTTGCCCATCGAGTATGTCCTATACCAATATTAGCGAATATTGGATATTTTTCAATTTTTTTTTTTAAATTATCTACCTTACCAATACTTTTTTTTATTAGTAACTTATTTTTAGATGTAACAATAGCAATACCAGCAGAATCATATCCTCTATATTCAAGTTTATTTAAACCATTAAATATTACATCTACAGCATTTTTAGTGCCCACATAACCAATTATTCCACACATATTAACATCCTATATCTCACATTAATAAATTTCGTAATTTCGTATTACAACTTCCATACTGATTATTTAATTTTTCTGTCCAAATATTTTAGCTGTATATTTTTAATCAAGTATTTTTAGAACTATTACACAGCATATATACTATTTCTTTTTCTATACTATTAGCTATATTCATAGCTATTTCTTTAATTTTTTTGATTTTTTTACTTTCAACCATAACTCTTATAATATTTTCAGTACCAGAATATCTTATGAGTATGCGACCATTTTTACCAAAATATTTTTTGTAATGTTTAATAAGTTCGCAAGAATTTAAAAGTTTATTAATTGGAACCTTTTTTAAAATCTTTTTATTAATAACTATTTGTGGAAGTTTTTTAATTACATCCATAAATTTTGACATACTATTATTTGTGTCACATAATGCTGAAAGAATCATAATAGCACTCAACATTCCATCACCTGTAGGTAAAATGTCACCAAATATAAAATGCCCTGATTGTTCACCACCAATAGAGGCTTGATATTTTTTTACATCTTCACTAATATATTTATCCCCTACACCTTCAGAAAATATTATATTTATATTTTCACGTTTTTCTAATTGTAAGAGTCCAAAATTTGACATAAAATTAGTAATTAAAATATTATTTTTAAGTTTACCTTTATTTTTTAACCAAATTGCCATAGATGCAAGAAAGTAATCTCCATCCCTAACAATGCCTTTTTCATCAATACATACTAATCTATCTCCGTCACCATCAAAGGCAAAACCACAGAAAGCTTTTTTATATTTTACAATTTTTGCAAGTTTATTAGGATATAATGACCCACAATTTAAATTTATATTTTTCCCGTTTGGTTTAATGTTTAAAGCAACAACCTTTGCTCCAAGTTTTTTTAAAATATACGTAGCATATTTAGAAGAAACACCATTTGCACAATCCAAAATTATTGTTTTATTTTTGAGATTATTAGCTAAAAAATTCTTGATAATAAAATTTTTGTAAATTTTTAAAAAAAAAGTTTTTTCTTCTTTTATAAAAACTTTTTTTTTAAAAAAACATGGTTTCATATTAAGATTTTTATTAATCGTATCCTCAATTCTTGTTTCCATTAGATCATCAAGTTTTAATCCATTTGAATTAAATATTTTAATTCCGTTATCAATATAAGAATTATGACTTGCAGATATTACTATTGCTGTTGAATATTTTAAGTTTTGAACAATCAAAGAAGCTGCTGCCGTAGGCATAATGCCTCCAAAAATGAGCTTTACACCACAACTTATAATTCCACGTGCCAACTCTTTTTGTATTCTCTTACCTGATTCTCTTGTATCTCGTATTATAAAAATATATCCCTTATTACCGAATATTTCAACTATAGATTTACCAATAATCCAAAGAGCTGAATTATAAAACGGAAATTTAGAAGAATTACCTCTTATACCATCTGTTCCAAAGAATTTTATTTTAATTGATTCCATAATATATAACAAAAAAGAAAAAACTATGTCATAAGAGCAAATTGTTTAATTTATCAGTTTTAATACAACATAATTATATTTTTTATTTAATAATTTACAAATTATACAATTTACAAAAAGTTTTTGATTAAAATTTACTAACAAATCGAAACTTCACAATATAAACAAATATATGCGGTATATAAAAAATAAAAAAGTTCTTCTTTTGCATTAAGTACAAACATAATTCCACATAATTTACAATAAAAAATCACAAAATAATGAATAAATATCATCATATAAACATATTATTAAAAACCACGATGATAATCTTTAATACTATGTATAACATAAAAAAAATAGTAACTGGTAGAATCTTTAAACGAAAATATTCTATAAAATATTAAAAGAATATTCAAAAATCGTTATCTATAATTAAATAAATTGATTTTCTTATATTTCTCGTAAAGCTTTAATTATTTTTATAGCATTCATGGTTTCTGCAACATCATGAATTCTTATAATATCTGCTCCATAAAGAGCAATTAAAAAATTTGAAATTACTAATGAAGTTGTGTCATCATTATTAGTAATAGATTTTATAAACCTTTTTCTTGAAAGAGCACCTATTACTGGGCCTAATGTTGAAAAAACACTTATATTTTTTATTAATTCGACATTATGTTTCGTTGATTTTCCAAATCCTATACCTGGATCAACTGCAATATATTCTTCACCGATGCCGAATTTCATAGCATATTTTTTTTGTACACTTAAAAACTTATACACTTCTGAGGTACAATTTACATATTTTGGATTTGTTTGCATATTTTCTGGTATTCCTTTCATATGCATGATTATCAAACCAGCTTTCGTGGCCGAAATAAGTTTTGCAAGTTTACTCTTTCCATTTTTCAAAGCAAAAATATCATTTATTATATCAGCACCTTCTGAAAGAACAACTTTTGCAGTTTCATATTTATAAGTGTCAACAGATATAGGAATTTTGATTCTTCTTCTTATCTTTTTGAGAACAGGGAGAAGTCTATTTATTTCTGTTGTTGCATCTAAAAATTTTGATCCTGGTCTTGAAGATTCTGCTCCTATATCTATTATTCCTACACCAAGTTCTTCAAATTTAATTGCTTGTTGAAAAGCAGCATCAGAATCTGTAAATCCGTCACCTGAAAATGAACAAGGATCAATATTTATAATACCCATGACAACTGGATTTAAAGATAAGTCCAATATATTTTTCTTATATTTGAAAATTTTTTGTTTTGGCTTTATTATATCATTTAATTCTAAAGCAACATTTTTTAAATTAAAACATTGCAATTTAAGTTTTTTAACAAGTTTTTGAATCTGATATATAGTAGCAAATAAAACCACATCAGAAAAACCTTTAACAAATCTACTTACGTCTTTACTAACCGCCGCATCAGCTCCAACAGCAATAGCTTCTTGTTTTAAAATATTTGCTTCTCTATTATCTATTTTTTCAATAATTATAATATTAAAAATACCTTTATTTAAAAAAGATTCATGAACAGACAATGTACTATCTGTATTTCTGACAAGTTTTAAAACGTCATTTAAATTATTGACTACCGCTTTTCTCACAATTAATTTTTTATTATTTCTCATAAAAAATTAATCCTTTAAAAAAGTGGACATTATTTTTGATATCATTTTCATTTTTTTAAGAAATATCCCACGTATAGCTAAAGTAACTAATTTTGAGTTTGAAGTTCTATTGCTATTATGCATTATCATACACAAATGTCTTGCTTTAACAATAACCATAATACCTTTGGGTTTTATACATTTTACAATAGTATCAGTAATTTGTTTTGTAAATTTTTCTTGAAGTTGTAGTCTATTTGCAAAAACCTGCACAAGTTTTAAAAAGTTTGATATACCAATAACTTTATTATTTTTTGGAATATATGCTATATGTATATTACCAAAAAATGGTAGCAAATGATGTTCACATAAAGAATAAAAAACAATATCTTTAATTAAAACAACGTCATTATAATTATCACTAACATAGTGTTGTGTAGAAATAATCTTCATAGGATCAACAAAACTACCAGATAGTGCTTTTTCATAAAAATCCGCAACTCTAAACGGTGTACTTTTAATACCTTCTCTATTTAAATCTTCTCCAAAAGATTCAAGTAAAAGTTTTATAGCATATCGTGTTTTATCTTTATCCAAACAAAACATCTCCAATTTTATGTATTGATCGTTGCTTTAAGAATAAATTTAAAATTTAAAAAATCTTATTCTAATTTTGAAGCTTCAATAATTTTATCTATATCATCACCAGTCAAATTTTCTTTTTCTAATAACGAAATCACAATATTATTTAAAACAAGAATATTATTTTTAATAACTTCTGATGCTTTACTTTTTGACATATTTATTAAAATCTTAATTTCTTCATCTATAATTTCTAATGTTTTATCAGAATATCTTGAATCTTTTGAAATATCTCTACCAAGAAATATTTCTTCATTAGGTTTTTGAAAAGTTATAGTCCCAATTTTATTACTCATACCAAATTCTGTAACCATTTTTCTTGCTATTTCTGTAGCCTTGGCAATATCATCTCTAGCCCCAGTAGTAATTTCTGAAAATATAATTTCTTCTGCTACACGACCACCAAATAATATTGTAAGCTTATCTAAAAATTCAGATCTTGACGTCAAATATCTATCTTCCTCTGGAATCTGTAGTACATATCCTAAAGCAGGACCTCGTGGAATTATAGAAACTTTATGAATAGGATCAATTGAAGGTAATAATTTTGCTACAAGTGCATGTCCAGCTTCATGGTAAGCAACTATTTTTTTTTCTTTGTTTGACATAAAATGTGATTTTCTTTGAGGACCAGCAATAATTCTATCTATTGCCTCTTCCATATTTCTCATAGTTACGGTTTTCTGATTGTTTCTCGCAGCAAGAAGTGCTGCTTCATTCACAAGATTTGCAAGGTCCGCACCTACAAAACCAGAAGTTCTTCTTGCAATAATATTTAAACTGACAGTACTGTCAAGTTTTATCTTTTTTGAATGTACATCAAGTATTTCTTCTCTACCTTTTAAATCAGGCTTTTGTACAATTATTTGTCTATCAAATCTTCCTGGACGTAAAAGTGCTGGATCCAATACATCAGGTCTATTTGTTGCAGCAATTAAAATTACACCTTCTCTAGTATTAAATCCATCCATTTCTACAAGTAATTGATTTAATGTTTGCTCTCTTTCATCATGCCCTCCACCAATACCCGCAAATCTATGTCTTCCAACAGCATCAATCTCATCTATAAACAATAAACATGGAGCAGATTTTCTTCCTTGTTCAAATAAATCTCTTATTCTTGATGCCCCAACACCTACAAACATTTCAACAAATTCAGATCCACTTGAAGAAAAAAACGGAACATCAGCTTCACCTGCTACAGCTTTTGCAAGTAATGTCTTCCCTGTTCCAGGAGATCCAAAAAGTAGGACACCTTTTGGTATTTTACCACCGAGTTTTTGAAATTTTATTGGTTCTTTTAAAAATTCTATTACCTCCTGTAACTCCTCTTTAGCTTCTTCACACCCTGCAACATCTTTAAAAGTGATTTTTTTTGATTTATCACTACTTTTTTTTGTGAGCTTTGCCTTTGTTTTTCCAAAAGACATTGCTCTTTTACCTCCACTAACCATTCCACGCATCATCCAAGAAAATAATAAAACCAATAGAATTACAGGCCCCCACGAAATAAACAAAGGACCAAGCCAACCATTTTCAGTAATAGCAGAAAATTTTATAATATTATTTTCTTCCATATCTTTTATAAGATTAGGATCGTTCATAGGAACAGTTTTAAATTTTTGCCATATATTATTACTACTAGATTTTCTGAACTCTCCTTTAATGAAATTTTGACCTACTAAAACGTTCTGAACATTCCCAGTTTTTATATATTGTTTAAATCGAGAATATTCTAGTTCAATTTCACGTGTTTTTTGGCGTGAAAAATTCATTAACATAAATACAATAATAAACAACATTATCCAAAAAGATATAAACCATGTGTTTTTTTTTATCATTTAATGTAACACCTCTCTATCATTTTTGCATAATACAATGTTAATAAAAAATTATAATTCACAATTATAACCTTCTGGCAAAATCATTTTCAACTTTAAAGTAACTTACATTTATATTTTTACTTCAACTCAGCACAAATCACATTTTTTTTAAATCCAAATAGAAAAATTTTTTTATTAACGTTTCGAAATTTTTGTACAATAACATATAACAAACCTTATACTATATTTTTTTAATTTTAAAAAAATAACACAATACTTTTTTTTGTAAAAATGAACTACACTATTTTTTTCACATCTACATTATCTACACTTCATTTCTTTCTATTTTATAGAAATAAGCTTTTTTCAAATTTATTTTAAAAATCCAATTTTTAGATAACTCATAAACAAACACGCTAGAAGTTACAATTTTGTACATTATAAAATCAATATGTACGCTATATTTTTTTTCTGGTAGTATATTTTTTAAAATTCTAAACCTAACAGCTTCATTATACTGCAAAAATGTTTGTAAATCAAGTGAAATTTGATTCTTTTGTATTTTTACACATTTTTTTAAAAGCTTATTAGAAATCTCTTCTAAGTACTTTTTCTCTCTTATTTGTATACAACTTAAAGAAAAAATATGTTCAATTACCATAGAATTAATTCTTTTGCAAGTTGGAATTATAGAAAGTCTTATTTTATTTCGTGTGTATTTATCAGAAAGATTAGATTGATCAATACAAAAAGGTAATTTATGAAAACTGACGTACTCTTCTATCAATTCTCTTTTAATAGGAAGAATAGGACGAATTATAGTAATATTTTTATTTATTTGTCTGACCTGCGGTATTCCTAAAAAATTACCACTTCCCCTTAAAATCCACATAAATACAGTTTCTGCGTTATCATTTGCATTGTGCGCAGTAGCAATTTTGGTATATTTATACTTTTTTGCTATAGCTTTAGTATTTAAATATCTAAGATTTCTACCAGCTGTTTCAATTGAAAGTGATTTTTTTTTCGAATATTTTTTAACATTAATATTCTTAAAAATACAATTTAAATCAAACCTATATGATAAATCTTTTACAATTTCTGATTCTTTTGTTGATTCTTTTCTTAACTTATGATTAAAATTTACAATTAAAAGATTAATATTTATTTTTTTTTTAAGACGCCAAAATAAATGTAACATACAGACAGAATCTATACCTCCAGATACTAATAAAATAATTCTATCCATTGATTTAACAAAGCAACTTTTAAAAATATTATTATAAAAAATATCCCATGCTTTCACTTTTTTAAAACCACACTTTTATTTATAGTAAAATTATTACTTATCACATTGGTACAACTTTGAAACATATATCCATAATTATGAATATTAAAATATATAAAAATAACAATAACTAAAAAAATGCAAAAGTAACATATTATCACAATTAATTACAATATGTACAATTATAATAACTGTCTAACTAACAAATAAAATTTTTCTTTATAATATAAAAAAATACAGTTAATAATTTTATATATAAAAATATATGAAAACAATAGTATAATTACTATAACAAAAAATACAACAAAATAAGTTGACCGAAATAAGATTTATAAATAAAATATTAATGTTTTTTGGTGATATACTATGTTTTAATGAAATTTATTTAAATAAAATAGAACTAAGAATAACACATATGCTGAGGTGGTGAAAATGGCAGACACGCAAGTTTCAGGAACTTGTTTTCATAAAATGATAATGGGGGTTCGATTCCCCTCCTCAGCAGTATTACAAAATAAAATTATAAAATATAAATAAACATTTTTCTTGATATAAATAATAAATTTGTTTCAATATATTAAAATTTAAATAAAGAGATCATATATTTTTATTATAAAATGTATAATGCAAAGAATCAAATAAGTGATGGTAAACAAATAGCTAAACAGTACAGAACCTGGCGAATTAAAATGTTTTTAGGTATGTATTTTGGATATTTAATGTATTATTTAACTAGAAAAAATTTACCATATGCTGCACCATCTCTTATAAGTGAACTAGGAATTACAAAGATAGAATTTGGTATTTTGGGATCAGTAATGTCTATAACATATGGTATTGGCAAATTTTTAGCTGGTATGTTAGCT